>CAZFDX010000724.1:0-15940 GCA_964518325.1 uncultured Alcaligenaceae bacterium
CGGAGCACGACTCTTTACTTTCGGAAGTGCCCCATGAGGGTGGCCCCCCGTTGGCACTGCTGGTAATAGATTTGGAAGGAACAAAAACCATGCGACTCGAAACCCCGCCATTGGGTCAGCTCTATACTTCTACCGATGGAGTCGAAATTGGCGAATCGAAACCTCACTACGAATTAATGACCTATCTCTGTGAGATCTTTCGCTATCTGTTCGCACAACAACAGGTCTCGGTCCATGCCAACCTGTTTTGGTATCCCGTTCTCGGTGATCCCGATATTCGACGGGCGCCGGATATTATGATTATTTTCGACTGTGAATTTCAGGCGAATCGAAGCTCCTACGTCCAAGGGTTGCACAATAATCAACCGCCCGCAGTCGTGATCGAAATTCTGTCTCGTTCCAATACGGAAGGGACAATGCAAGAAAGACGGGATTGGTACGAAAAATATGGTGTCAGCGAGTATTACGAGATTGACGATGTGGGTGAGATGGTCCAAGTGTGGTTATTGGTAGACGGAAATTTCGTCGAGCAAACGGGAATCCATTCTTTCACCAGTCCGTTAACGGGTTGCACGATCGATTGGACGTCGGGGATTGAATTCACCATGCCGAACGGAAAAAAGTTCGTCACGGTTCAAGAGATTCGAGAGCAAAGGGACGAAGCACTCCGCGAGGCCCGAAAACAAGCACAACGAGCCGAGCTAGCCGAATTGCAGGCCAAGCAAGCGCAATTGCAAGCCAAACAAGCTGAATTACAGGCCGAGCAAGCGCAATTGCAAGCCGAGCAAGCCGAATTGCAGGCCAAGCAAGCGCAATTACAGGCCGAGCAAGAAAGGCAACAGGCATTAGCCGAGAAACAACGTGCCGATGAACTGCAACGCCAACTCGATGAACTTCGTCGCAAAATGGAACCGTAACCTTTTATTGAGAAATCAAGCCGAAACCCCTTGTCGCAAAATCGGGCCGCAATCCTTTATCGATTCTTTTGGTAGTCAACAACAAAAAGAAAAGCGTTGGTTCTTCGTATGACCCTATCAAGGTCATTGAAAAACCAACGCTTTGTTGATACGCAGACGGTGAATCGTTAGTTCAATTCAATTACTTGACAATCTTGCTCAAGTCTTTGATGATGGCTTCGATCTTGTCGTCTTTGAGTTCACCTTTCTTGAAGGAGTGATTGGCCTTCACGTTTCGCTCAACGTAGAGAACGACGGTGACTTCCGCATCTTTGGCCACGTTGTATTTTTCGGGGCCAGCGGGGTTATCGACGCTCAAAATGGTCTTGGTGATCTTTTCTTTCTCGGCCATTTCTTTGATCTTCACATCGGCCTTTTCGGCATCGTTGAGGAACACAACGAACGAAACGAGGTCTTTATTCTTAGCGTTGGCTTCATCAATCTTCTTGATGAGTTTGGCCGTTTGAGCATCGTCGGTGGAACGAGCAAAAATCATGGCCACGGGAGAATCCCCACTGGAGCAAAACAGGCAATGCTTCTTACCTGCTTCCGAGCCGGTCACATTGAGAGGATGGAACGGTCCAGGAACTTTTTCCCCAACTTGAGGACCCGATTTTAATTCAGCAGCCAAGGCAGGCAGAGCAACCCAAACAGCAGCGGCAGCAGCAACGGCACAGAAAAACTTTTTCATCTCAACAACTCCTGTTGCAGAAGAGGTCACGGGTCGGGCCTATCCCAACTCGTGTTGTGCATCCGTAGACGAAATCGGAGAGGGAACTATTCAGTAAAATTTGCCAATTTTTTTTCGACGTCGAACCCCAAACTACAAACCCTAACTGGCCGATGATTTTAACTCATGAAATCGATGAAGGTTACGAGTTGGAAATTGCCTCATCCTCTATCGATTCGCACAGATCACTATTCCCTCATCCCTTATCGATTAGCCTCGATCGATTCGCACCAATCGCAAGATGACTCGGGGGAATACTGCAAACGGTCTTAAAGATTGCCGAACACCATTTTTACCTGAGGGAAGTGGAATCGTTCAAACCAAGGTTCGCATAAATTTGACGGGTGGCGTCCGATTTATTGAGAGTATAGAAGTGGATGCCTCGGACTTGGTTATCCAATAAATCACGACATTGCTCGGTGGCGTGGTGAATCCCCACTTTGGCAACCGATTCATCATCGCTGCACCGAGCAATCGCTTTGAGGAGTTTGGCAGGGATTCGCGACCCCAACGCTAATTCGGCCATTCGCATTAGACCAGCCCGAGAGGTCACGGGCATAATCCCTGCAATAATGGGGATTTTGATACCTGCGATTTCACAGCGTTCCCGAAAATCGTGAAAGTCGTGGTTATCAAAAAAGAGTTGGGTGCAAATATAGTCGGCACCGGCATCGACCTTTCGTTTTAGATTATCCATCTCAATGAGTCGATTTGGGGTATCGGGATGCCCCTCGGGGAAGCCGGCGACTCCGATACCAAACCCGCGAGGGTCAGGCTTTTTCTCTCGGGAACGGATAAAGCTCACGAGTTCTGCTGCGTATTTGAAGGCATCCTTATTCCGATCGTAGTTGGCGAGATTTCGAGGCGGATCCCCGCGAAGAGCCAAGATATTTTCTATTCCGGTCTCTGCATATCGATCCAAAATCGCTGCCAATTCCTCACGAGTATGGCAAACACTAGTGAGATGTGAAACGGCTGTTAAGCTCGTTTCTTTGATGATGCGTGTGAGAAGTTGATGAGTACGATCTCGGGTTGACCCGCCTGCTCCGTAAGTGACCGAAACGAAGGAGGGCTTCAGTTCCTGCAAGCGTTGAATGGTAACGAAAAGTTCCTCCCATGCCTCGTCGGTTTTGGGGGGAAAGAATTCAAAACTGAGTGTCGTTTTTTGAGTTGCAAAAATATCCAGTATGTGCATAGAGCATCCATTCGGTTTATTGGAGCAAGGGTCAAATGAGCAACCAAGTTTAGTGTATCGAAAAGATCACCCTTTGCTCTACCCTGTCCGTTGTTCGGGTTGTAGGTTAAATTCACCTACCATTTTCCTCAATCCCCGAGCAAGAATGTCAACACCCTTATCCCCTTCTTCGCGATTGTCAGAACACCCAACAAACATTCGATACTGGGTGGTGCTTTGCACTGCCTTGGTTGCGGTGTTTATGTATATCGATCGAGCTTGTCTATCGCAAATGAAAGGGGAAATTCGGAGCGAATTGAATTTAGAAGATTGGGAGATGGATTGGATTCTCGGCTCGTTTTTTCTGACCTATGCACTGTTTCAAGTTCCAGCGGGTTTACTCTCGGCCCGTCTCGGTGCCCGAGCGGCGTTGACGATTTACCTAATCGGTTGGTCGTTATTTACTGCTTTTTCGGGTTTGGCACAAGGGTTTTTATTTTTGATGATTGCACGGCTATTAGTTGGGATGTTTGAAGCGGGTGCTTATCCGACCGCAGCTTCTTTGGTCAAGGCTTGGTTTCCCATCAAATCACGAGGAAAAGCCAGCTCGGGTGTGGCGCTTGGAGGGCGAGCCGGCTGGGCGATTTCTCAGTTCCTGACACCGTTTCTGATCGCCAGTTTTATTTCCATCCAATTTACACCTTGGCGAGGGGTCCTGATTCTCTACGGAGTACTCGGGATCGGCATGGCCTTGGTTTTTTGGCTGGCCGTGCGGGATACCCCTTCGATACATCCGCAGGTCAACCCAGCAGAACTCGATCTAATCACACAAGGATCGATTTATCCGAAAATTCCGACGCCCCCCCCCTTAGAATCAAAGAATGTTGATGCGTTACCGACACCACTTGAAAAGCACCCAAGCCCTTGGGCGGTCATTCTGCAATTTATGGCGGATTATCGGATGTGGTTATTCGGGGGAACGCAATTTTGTGTGAACATAGGCTGGGCCTTTTTAATCACGAATCTGCCGGATTTTTTAGTCAGCCAATACTCGATTGGACCGGAACTTCGGGGGACCCTTTCGGCCATTCCTCCGATTTTCAGCGTTTTTGGTATGTTGATCGGGGGAATTCTGACCGATGCACTGGTCCGAAAATTTGGCCTTCGTTGGGGGCGATCCGTACCGATTACTTTCGCTTTGGTCATGTGCAGCGCCATGTATTTAGGTTGTATGATCCTCCCCAATGTTTATTTGGTAATCGTGGCCTTCGGATTCATGGCGTTGTTTGCGGATTTAGCCATTCCGGGCTTATGGGCTTTTGCCCAAGATATTGGAGGAAAAAACACCGCAGCCACTCTCGGATGGGGAAATATGATGGGGAATTTTGGGGCGGCCCTGTCTCCCGTTTTGTTAGGCGCGATCAAACGGAGCGACTGGGGTTGGAACGGGGTTTTTGTGGTTTGTGCCGGCTGCTTTGTTTTTGCAGCTTTCATGGCACTAGGATTAGATGCTCGGGAAAAAAATGTCCGATAAGATACTAACAAGGGACATGAGAATCGGTGTGGACGAATCGGACGTTTTTAGAAATTTTGAAAAAGTCAACCACATTTTCCCTCACTAACCTTGACGAAATCCATCAACATATTCAAAATCCCCACTACCGAGGTACGAATCCCCTATTACCAAGAGGTCATTTGGATCAGGGGCACCACAAATCATGAATCAAGATTGGTATTACGCTATCGGGGAAGATCGCCAAGGGCCAATCAGCCTCGATGAACTCCGTCAACTCGCCTTCGATGGGACCCTTAGGCCAAGCGATCTCGTTTGGAACGAAACGATGAGCGATTGGAGAGAAGCGGGTCAGGTCAGGGAACTTCAAGGTTACATTGGAAAGAGTAGAAATCGAACGAATCGAGAACGCTTTGAAAAAGTGACCCGCCCATCTCGGCATTATGATCAAGACGATTATGACGATCAGTATTATGGCCCAAGTCGCGACAAGATGCGGCTACCACGGGATATAGCTAATCAAAAAATCACGGCAGGATTACTCGCACTCCTTCTAGGAGGACTCGGGGTCCACAAATTTTACTTGGGATTCAATACCTCGGGGACGATCATCTTGGTTTGTACCCTTGTGAGTTGGGGTTTAACTATTGTCAGTTGTGGATTATTATTTTTTCTGCCAATGATTTTCCCGATAATTACGCTAGTAGAGGGGATAATTTATCTCACAAAAAGCGACCGAGATTTTCACTACGATTACAATATTCGCAAAAAAGAGTGGTTTTAACCTAAAGACGAAGTGAGGATTTTGTGGCTCAAGAATGGTACTACACCGTGAAAGGTGAGCAGGTCGGGCCGGTCTCCCCTGCTGAATTAAAGAAGGCTGCCACCGAAGGGACTCTCCAACCTACCGACTTGGTATGGAAAGAGGGAATGGCCGAATGGGTCGAGGCACAATCGATTAAAGGGTTGTTTGCTTCCTCGGCCAAGGCAGGTGAATCGGCTAAAGCTTCTCCCCAAAGAGTAAACGATGAGCCTGAAATAGAAGATCAAATAAAAATGGCGATTCGGAAATCCAATCAGGACGATGAGGATTATGAGGAAGAGGAAGAAGAACAAGAAGAACGCCCACGAAAAAAAACATCGAACCGAGGTGGAAGAGTCCCTGGATTTAATCGCCAAGAAGTGAGATCTAAAAAAACGGTTGCCGCGATTTTGGCCCTCTTTTTAGGAGGTTATGGTATCCATAAATTTTATCTTGGAAAAACAACGGCAGGTATCATTAACATCTTGGCTTGTTGTGGAGGATTTGGAATCATTCCTCTAATTGAATTTATTATTTACCTCACAAAAACAGAAGAAGACTTTTACAAAGATTATATTGTTGGCGATAAAGAATGGTTCTAACCCGTTCCTATCCATACAGCGGCTGAGACAATTAACCCCCTAACTTCTCGTAAGGAGAGAGCACATGGCCAAAGAGATGACGTTGGAAGAAGTGAACAGCAAGAAAATGGTTGCTGGCATTCTGGCAATCCTATTGGGTGGATGGGGCATCCACAAATTCTACCTCGGCAAGACCGTACCTGCCATCATTCACATTTTACTCTGCTTCGGTGGCTTTGGTATCATTGGCCTAATCGAAGGGATCATTTACTTAACCAAAACACCTGAAGATTTCAAAAAGCTCTACATCGATGGTGACAAGGCTTGGTTCTAATCGTTTTAGAATCTCTTCGACAGTAAAACGACTTCCCGAACGAGACCCAGTTGGGTCTCGTTTGCTTTCTCACCTCAGGTTCTTGGTCGGTTAAAGTTTCGTTACCTCTCTCAGATGAACAATTACAACTATTTCCTCACAGTCAGTGTAATTCATCCGAGGCTATTGAAGTTTCATTATCTCTCACTCCTCGTCATCTGATGAAGATTGACTCGGACCAATCACACCTTTTTTGGTACCGGCAATAAACTGGAGAATTTCTTGAACGATAGGAATATGACCTAATTCTGTCTTTAATTTCTCGACCCCTACGCTCAAAAGATCACCCGAACGATAGAGGATACGATGAGCCTGCCGAACGTAGTCGATATCTTGTCGAGATATCCCTGCCCTTCTCATCCCAATCACATTGATACTTTGGATATGATTGCGATTCACGAGCATGGCAAAAGGAATGACATCTTTCGTGGCTTGGGAGGCTCCGCTGACAAACGCAAGCCTTCCGACTCGAACATACTGTTGAGCAGCCGTGAACGCGGAAACAAAGACTCCATCGCCTACCTCGACATGACCTGCAATCGCGGCGCAATTCGCAAAAATCACCCGATTCCCGATTCGGCAATCGTGGGCAACGTGACTGTAGGCCATGAAATAGCATTGATTGCCAATCACCGTTTTCGCATCGCCATACATCCCACGGTGAACGGTAACGGTCTCTCGAAAATGATTATCATCTCCGATCACAACCCAGCCAGGTTCATTTTTCCAGCCGGTATGTTGAGGAGGTCCGCCAATGACACATCCGGTCCCGAAGTTATTTCTTTGACCGGCTTGAACCACACCATAGAGATGAACGGGAGGTCCGACTTGGCACCACCCCCCTAAGCTCGCCCCTTTCTCGATAATTGCATAGGGGCCTACCACCACATTCGGACCGATCATCGCTTCCGGATCAATAATGGCGGTGGGATGAATTTGGGCACTGGGATCAATTGGCATCGATTTCCTTTCCGCATTTATGGGCCGAATTGGTTTAGAAATTTTACGGATCGACACAACGACAACCAAGATTATTAACATTATCTTTTGAGGATGTTCTCTCTTCTCTCGTGTCTTGTTCATCCGGTCCGGTCTGATTCCAAAATTCTGCCCGTTGGTTTACAACATTCCAACTTCGATACAAAATATCTTCCAATATCTTAAATCGATTCTGTTACACTAGCCGATTGGAACGATTCCGGTGCCCTATCCGAGGGTTTGCAGGCAGCCTTGTATGGCATCAATAATTCGCTCAAGAGACTGCTGCGAGGTTTGTAAAGGCGGCATAGCATAGAGAACATTCCCCAAAGGACGGAGAAAAACGCCTCGTTCTAAAGCCAATGTTCGGAAGCGTGGCCCCACCTCTGCTAAATATCCCCCCGAAGCGTGGACCTCAACCGCTAAAATCGTTCCCAAAGAGCGGACCTCTCGAACGGCAGGATGACTTTGTAATTCGGGGAGAAATTTGTTCCAGACCGACTCAATCCGTCGGACCTCTTTCTTCCAATCCCCTCGATCCACCAGTTCCAAATTTCGCGCTGCCAAAGCACAAGCTAACGGGTTTCCCGTAAACGAATGACCATGAAAAAACGATTTCGAGCGATCGGGAGTATCGAAAAACTGGACAATCTCGGGAGAGGCCAAAGTAACGGCTAAAGGTAAAACTCCACCGGTCAAAGTTTTGGAAAGGCAAATGAGATCGGGGTTCACATCGGCTGCGGCTTGATGTGCCCAAAATTCCCCAGTCCGGAAGGCCGTCATGATCTCATCTGCAATTAAGAATACACCGTGAGAACGACAGATATTTTGAATCTCTTGGAGTGTTTCTGGTGTGTGCATCTGCATTCCGCCGGCCCCTTGCACGAGAGGCTCGATGACCACCCCAGCCACTTCGCTACCCTGTGTTTTAAGGGTCTCGGCCAAGCGATTGGGACAGAGGGGAATTTGAATTGCCCGAAGGAGCATTGGTTCGATTTCACCAAAATAGATGGGGTCTCGACTAATACTCATGGCCCCGAAGGTATCCCCATGATAGCCATTCTCGAAACCGATAAATAAGCTCCGTTGTTTTTCCCCTCTGCGAGACCAACATATGTACGCCAACTTCAACGCCACCTCAATCGCAGTGGAGCCATTATCAGAAAAGAAGGCTCGGCCCTGATTTGGCCAACGGGTCTGTTTCAATAATCGTTCAGCCACTTCGACGGCATAGCGATGGGTCGCCCCTGCGAAGACCACATGATCCAGATGCCAACTCACCTCTCGCAAGGTCTGCATCAAAGGGGGATAGCAATGGCCATGTAAGATCGTCCACCATGAACTAAATGCATCGATCACTTTCCGACCATCTGCCAACTGAAGAAATTCCTGATGTGAGGAAACGACTTCAAGGGGGGGCTGAGCATCTCTCAAAGAGGTATACGGATGCCACACTACTTTTTGATCTCGGTTAATCAGATCGCTCGGTGAGCGTTGTTCAAAAGATGATTCGGCAAACAAATAATCATGCAAGGAATCTAGGGTTGCCGCAGACGATTTTGCCAACGAACGATATTCAGATGAACTCCAGAGTGTCGGCTGAGGTAGTGAGAAGACCTTTATTCCCAGATGTTTGGTAATTTCGCGTTCGGCATAGGGATCGTGTGGCCCTATCAGGACAATCGCTCGGGGAGAATATCCTTCGGAACACATGGCTTTCACTTGCCCGACCACCCGACCGATCGCCCCCACGGCCGAGGAACTGACCAAGATCGAAGGATATTCCAAAGCTCGGACCAGTTCGATTTGTAATTCCGAATCGTTGAGTGGTGAAAAAGGTCCCCCAAAGGTTTCGATTAAATAAGGTTCCGTCACCTCCGGTTGCGAGGCAACCACTGCTGGCACAGAAGGGATGGTTTGCCCCATATTCTGAGCCGCTAAGGCCGGTGCGACGGCTTCTGCAAAGTGTTGAATCGCAGGATAAACTTTGACCTCGGGCAAGGCTTGATGAATTTTCTCGCTATCGGGATAGCCGGTCTGAAACGGTTTCCAATATCCCCAAGTCGAACCAAAATGAGCTAACCAAAGTAAACTGAATGTCGATTTTCCTGCATCGGTATCGGTGCCGAGCACGATCATACGGAAATTATTTTGCTTCAATGGTTCCCCCATCCGTCAATGGTCCTTGGTGAGATAAAATCAGTTGTTCCGTTCCGGTCCAATTTTCCCAAGCAGAACCGGCCTTTTTTCGTTTCAGCACTTCGGTTTGACCGGAAACAGTTTTACCAGTCAGAACCTGCCAACGAATCGCTTTATTTCCTTCTGCAAGATAACAATAGATGGTATCATCGACGAATTGCAAGGCCGTGGTCGGGATCGTCAGCGCATCAGGAATTTCAAGGGTAAAGGCAGTGTGAGCATACATTCCCGGTCGAATTTTCCGATCGGGGTTGGGTAAATCGATTTCGGCTCGCAGCGTCCGCGATGGATTATCCAAAGCCCACGAGGTACGAGACACGCTGCCCATCACTTCTTGTTGGCGCAGGGCTGGCAAGCGTACTTTGACCGACATTCCTTTTCGGATTTGAGAGGCAGCATCTTCAGGCACATCAACAATCAAACGAACCAAATCAATGCGAGCCACCGTGAGGATGGGTTCTGGTTTTCCGGACTGCAAAAGGTGCCCCTTGTGTACATGTCGGGTAGTCACAATCCCATCGAAGGGGGCATGAATTTTGGCATATTGAAGAAGTGTCTGCAATCGATTCACTTCGGCATCAGCAGCGTTGGCCTTTGCTTCGGCAACCTTAACTTCTGCAAGGGCTTTTTCGTGTTTCGCAAGTGCTTCCTCTGCCAAAGCCTGCATGGCCTTGGTATGTGCCATGCTCTCTTCCCAAGCCCCCTCTGCGGAACGGTACTGGTTTCGTGTCTCTTCTGCCGTTTGTTTATCCACCACTTTGGCTGCCACCAATTCATCCACCCGCAGTGCCTCGGATTTCCAACGCTCATAATTCGATTTGGCCGCTTTTTCGCGGGCTTTTGCCTCCTCAACGTGAGCCTTGGCCGTTTTCAAAGTCGCCTCCGCCGCAAGCGAGTTCTTCTCCGCCAAGGTGACTTCGGTTCGCACTGCTTTCGCATACGATTCTTTCTGTTTCACCTCGACGAATAGCTCGGGCATCTCAATTTCTGCTAAGAGAGTCCCCTCGGTTGTTGGTGATCCCTCTCGTTGGACCGGACCCACTATGGGATCATCGATATCGACATAGATGGCTTTCACAAAGCCGGGAACCTTTGCCATCAAAGGAGTTATCTCATACGCATGCACGGTGCCCGGTTGCTCGAAAGTCCAGCGGATTGTTTGCTTCTTTGGTGAACCAATGGTTACAGAAGTGGGAGTTACAAGATTCGCGTTCGGAGTGGGCGGAGGGGCTGCATTCTTTTGGTTACACCCAACACAGGAAATAACCAATAAAAAGCCCCAAATCGAAGTCAAAAAAGGCCTGTTAAAGTGCATAAAAATTAAGGATGACAACGGTTAGGTAGACTTGTTATTATACAAAACAAGCCCTGCTGTTATACTTACAAAGTTTGCTCCCTGCGTATCATAAATTAGTAGGATTGTAGCGGTCTGTTTGAAGAGAACCTCGCGGGAAATCGGAAAACAGACAAGATTGGTAAGACCCATAAAGACGATCGCTACAAAACTTGCTTTTTGCGTCCCAAACTCGGGTTGGTCCACAACCCATTGAACGAAATTGATCTCACCCTCTCATTTGGGGGAATGTCTGATATGTCAAAGAACGGTCTTGGTGTACTCGCTGCCTTACTATTGGTCTCAGGTCTTGTGGGAGAGGATCAGCAAGTTCCTTGGGCGAACAAATTCTTTGCTCCGAAGGATACCCCCTTTGTGATCGTGCACGACTTTGGAACTGTAGCGCGGGGTACCATTGTGACCCATAAATTCCCGATGACCAACCCTTATGCGGTCCCCATGCAAATTATCGAGCCGAAACCGACGTGTGGTTGCGTCTCGGTGATGGATGGAACCCGAAAACTCGCTCCGTTGGAAAGCGGGTATCTGGAAATCAAATTGGACACCAACAAATATGATGGGGGATTCAAAAAGGTCACTATTCCCGTCACCTTTCAACATAACAGTAACGTGGATGGGAAAAGTTCTTTCTTCCAATCCACTGCCATGCTCGAAGTTCACATCATCAGTCGCAGAGATATTACCCTAACCCCTGGACAATTTGAATTTGGCCAAGTTGCCCTAGGCCAAGAGCCAACTCGGGCAGCCACTCTGGTCTATGCAGGGAATGTTCGCGATTGGAAACTCACCGAAGTCGGTTACGACAAAGAATTACTCGATGTGAAGGTGGTGCCGATCAATGGTCAACGCGGTACGATTAATTATCAAATCACAACGACCCTGAAAAAAACCTCGAAACCGGGCGAACTGAATCAACAGATTATTCTCAAAACGAACGATCCCACGAACCCGAATATCATCATCAATGTTCGTGCCATTGTTGAATCGCCTTTAAATGCCATTCCGGATACGGCGACACTCGGTAAGGTCAAATTGAACGAAACGAAGGATCAACGAATTGTTCTCACGTCCGATCGACCTTTCCGGATTGCCGGCGCTCGGGGCCAAATCGAGAAAGAACTCATCATCGAGGCCGACATCCGCTCGGAAAAAAAACAGCATGTCATTATCGTAAAATTCTCACCCAAAAAGGTCGGACCTTTCAAACAACTTCTCGAAGTGCAGAATAATCGTGGTGAAGTGGTTACCATCACGGTCGAAGCCGAAGTGATCGAGTAAGTTTCCCATTTTTTGAATGGTGAATTTGGTTATTCCTAAGGGATTCCCATCACGGTCGAAGCCGAAGTGATCGAGTAAGGAATGAAACACTTCCTCGAGTTCGGGATCAAAAAAATCCTCCCTTCATTCGGTCTATCCTCTCTATTCTTAATTCCGTAGGAATATCTCAACATTTTTTGGGAGATTGGACTTGCTTGGAATTATTTTTCTGACGTTATTTGCCGTACTATTTGCGATTTTGTGGGGTATTTCGCTCCCCTTGCAAGGCTACCTTTACAGTACACCAGCGGCGAGGCTATGGCTTCGTGCTTTGGGGGTAGCCGCTGTGATTGCTGCGATCCTCACGGCTTGGGCTTCCATTTATAAGGCCGACCCCGGTCGAATCGATGTTTTGCACCGGTACACCAGCGAGGTCACCGTGGCCAGCTATAACGAATTGCTCTCGATCCGAAAAGTTCCCAATGCTCCGAATGAATTGCCCCCCGAAAAATTTTATAAACGGGCCGGCGTTTCCCGAAGATACGACGAATTTTTGAGCACGGTATCTAATCGTCCTTGGTCGCGTGCCTCGGCCGATTGGATTGTTGTGGCCATCTTGGTGCAAGAACCAAACAAGCCCGAACCAACCCGTTTCAATACCGTTTTGGTGAATAATACTTTCCCCAGTCCCGATGAAACCCGTTTCGTCGAGGCCAACGGCAGCCGCTTCATGACCTCGAACAATATGGGGACCATCATGCGGAAAAGATTCGGGGGCTTCCTCTTCAATGCCCTGCTGAACCTTCTGCTCGCCGCGATCATCGCTGCCTTATTTTGGGTCGGGTTGCGTTATTCCCTAGGACATGCCATCAGTTTGGCTTTGATTATTTGGGCGGTGCTGATTTTTGTTGTGATGCCCACTCTCTTCGGCATTGTGGCTCCAACCGCCACCTAACCTCCTCGCTCCTCTCTCCTCTTCTTTTCTTGATGTGAATAATCGTCAGGCTTTTTGATGGGATTTGATTTGAAATCAATTTGATGATTCCGAACCACCCCACGAAGCGCTCACCTTCGGTTCTGCCACAACGCCCTACTCATAGGAACATTTTGGATCGGCCAATCACTTGAGAAATATGGATCGACCAATCACTTGAGAAATTCGACGGAGGCGAAATACCTAAGAAATTCGGATGGGCCAATCACTTGATAAATTCGACGCGGACTTGGTCACCGGGCCGACCACTGACTTGCTTGGTGTGGGTCACTTTGTTTTCCCCATCGGTCCACTCGGCACGGATCGAATAAGTATAGGTATCCCGACCCAACAACGATGGGGAATTAAAGTAGCGTTGTAATCCTGTGGAGGTCGTTTCCTGATTGTCGATAAAGACCTTGGTATCGGGAGTCGGTACTAACACCTCAAGTTTAATGGGTGTGCCCGCATTCTCCAGAAAGGAAACACGCGGGGAATCTGTGTTGCGAGAACTCGGCGAGTTCAACGGAATAAATCCGTAACTCCCCCATCCCCAAGGGGTCAGACCAAAATTCGGTGGGGGGCCATGAAAGCGATCGTCCGCAGCACCAAAGACGCCAGGGATCGCTCGATAGGTTGGCACGGGTGGACCATAAAGGGACATTCCATTCCCCCAGAAGCTATCAATCCGATTGGGCGACACCAGACCGAATCCCGGACCAAACCAAGGACCGAAGCCTGCACCGAAGGTCGGGCCGAAACGGGGTCCCCAAAATGGACCCCACGGACTCCCGTAACCCACACCGATGCCGATCCCGCCTCCGCTGATCGTTTGCCCATGACTCGACGAAGGTAAATTCACTGCCACGATTAAGGGGAAACCCCAAAGAAAAACATAGCGCATCATGACTTTCGCTCCGAGCCTGATCGGGAACATGACGACGGTTCCACCATCGATTATTCCAATTGTTGCCTATGATTTTCTGAGTGCAATCATCTTATCCAGAAGTGAAATTTCTACACACACGCACGATCAACCGGACCCCTAAAAGACTCAAAGCTCCTACGAGATTGTTCCACTTGACTAGATGAGTGAAAGGTGACTACCGAAGTGAAGATTTCTTTCGCACAAATGAACTCTAAAGGAATCGCCAGCCTGACTCACGATCGGGAATCATGATTGTGCATCACCAACATGATTTTTCAGCGTGCATCGCCAGCGGGAATCATGATTGTTCATCACCAGCGGGAATCGCTCAATAAGAAAGGTCGAGCATAAAGGTGAAGCCTCGGGTCCAAAAATCGGTTGTAACCACCGAAGCCGAGGGTCGGGTTGCAAAACTATTCGGGTTGTACCCCGTGTCCATCGGGACTCGGGAGGTGGTCAAAGTTCGATCAATTTGGCCTCCAGGACGAGCTACACCGGACCAGTAGAGCATGGAATAGCCCATTCGGGCTTTCAATCCCGAAGTGAGACGAAAGCCCACATCGAATCCGAGTTCAGGAACCACCGAAAAATCCGTTTGGAAATTTCGGATACCATTGGTCGAAAGGGAAAGCAATCCTCCCGGTTCCGAGCCGGTTAAGACCCCCATCGAATTATAGCGTGTGGTGGCCCCTTCCGATTGTACCAGTTGTTGGGTCACACCTACAGCCACTTTTGCCAGAAAATCAAGGCTCAAGCGATCCATCTGCCACCCATAACGCCCCCCCAGATTCAACCCGAAGAATTGGTTATCTGTTCGGAAGGCATCATGAACCAAAAGGGATTCCCCCATACCTAAACGATCGCCTGCAAAACTCAAACGAGCGGTGTCATCGATCGCTCGGGTGGATTGGGTAATTCGTAAATCCTCGCGTAACCAGACAGAGCGATAGCCAAGCATTAAGGTTGCAGTGGAGTTACCCTCAGCGAAGGCAACGCCTAGACCATTGATTTCGAGACTGCGGAATTCCGTCGCGGTCGAGAATCCAAGGGAACCCGTCAACTGTGCCGAGACTCCCGGACCCGAGAGATTTTGGGAAACGAAATAGACATTTTCGTTCCCCGTCCGTGCATTGAGAAACGGCCGCGCCAAATACGGGGTGCCGTTGGCATCGGCCTGCCACGATTGGCCCACGCGATTTTGTTCCAGCCCCATGAGAATCACTTCAAAGCCCAATCTTTGTTGATCGTCCAGCCAACTCCCTGCCGTAAAACGCAGTCCCGTGCTTCGACCAAACGAGATCGGCCCTTGCAGGAGAACTTGAGTTCCGGGTTGATCTAACGCGCCCGGAAATGGATCGTTGGGCGAACCCGTTACCAGTAACGGAGCTGCGATCGGGGCATCTTTCACCCAGAACATGAGGTATTCAGCGCGCAACCATGCATTCGGTTTGGCAAGTGAATTGAAAAAGGTTGTTTGTTGAGGAGCAACAACAATCCCTTCACTGATGGGTTCCTCAGCAGATGCGGGTTCCTCTTCGCTCCAAGCCCAGAGCGAAGAGAAGAGGAGAATCGGTAAGGTTATCCACGTTCGTTTCATGGCGCGCTCTCACACGAAAATTCGACTAACAGATTCGCCGCATTCTCTCAAGGCCATTTCCGTTTTTTTGTCAGAATTTTCGTTTCTTGCTGTTGCTCAGAATCATCGCTTTCTCCAGATACCCCAGCTTGTCGCAGGGTCTCCTTCGGATTTAGCGTTCCCAGCGTATGCCACCATTTTTATCGGCAACTACAAGCGTGGACTGTACTGAACCTGCCGAGATCAAGTTACCGGCATCGGGTGTGTAGACCGCTCGGACCGTATAGGTACCTGGAGCAAGAGAGGGAATTTGTATGCTTGCTAAAATGTCGTTTACTAATCGGAATGTCCCGTAATAAACGCCGTTGATGTAAAAATTCACTGTCCCGCTGGGTAGCACCCGTCCAATTTCGGGGATAATGGAAACGGATAAGGTGAGACTTTGTCCATTAACTGGCGCTCGGGGTGAAACTTCTAGGGCCATAATTGGAGGACGAACTTGACCAGTTGGGGTTGTAGGTTGAGTGGGTAAACTCGGTGTGGGGG
>CAZFDX010000725.1:0-1776 GCA_964518325.1 uncultured Alcaligenaceae bacterium
TTTCGGTATTGGGGTCCATATCCTTCGCACAAACCTCTTTATCCTTATCAAACACAAGAGGGGTTCGATTGGGGACCTTGCTATCTTTGTCAAGAACCACTTTCCCTTTGACTTGCACAAGGTCTTCGCCCATCACGGGCAATACAATCAGTCCCCCCAAAAGGGCCACCGCACAAAAACAACGCATTGTCATCTCCAAAAAACACAGAACGGGCGAAGGAAGGATATAGTTATCATACCGATGAATTTCGAGTCCTCCCAACGAAAATCTCGTCGGAATCTTTGGAAAAACTTCCGTCCCTTTGTGGGAAACCTGCATAAAAGCGGTAGCAACGAAAATCACTCCCTTTGCAGCAAGCCTGCACAATAGGGGCACTCAAAAAATCTCGTCGGCATCTTAGGAAAAACTCACGGACGATTCTCGATTTTTTTCATTTTTCTTTGGTAGCTTTCCTGTGATCCCTTTCCTTCGGGTCTGTAAAATAGCTTGATCCCAAGGATTTGACCTGAGAAATTTATGTCTCGACATCGAGAAACGGAAGAACCTGAAATCCCTGCCTGTTACGCCCAAGTTGTGCCGGGGCTAGAACCGGTCGCTTCCGATGAAATCACTCGGGATTTAGGGGCAGAGGTCAAAAAAGCCGAACGGGGGACAGTGGTTTTTCGCCCCCCTGCCATCGATACGGATTTGCTCGAACTGCGAACCGTCGAGGATGTTTTCCTTCTCGCTTGGGGAACCGATTCGTTGTCGTTTCGCGCTACCGATCTGAAGCTGATTCAACAATGGACCCATAAAACCCCGAAGTGGGATCAACTCCTCCGCTGGCATCACTCGATTCGCCCCAAGCACAAAGGCCGGCCCACTTATCGACTGGTCACACAAATGACCGGCACGCATGGTTATCGTCGGGTCGATGCCGGCGAGGCTTTGGCTCGTGGTTTGGGCAAGGCAATCCCCGAATCTTGGGTCCCTGCCGAGGAAAATGCTTATCTGGAAATTTGGCTGACCATTCGGGGTTCGCGGGCGGTCTGCGGGGTTCGGCTCAGTGATAAAACCATGCGGCATCGAACCTATAAGCAAGAACATCGGCCGGCAGCGTTACGCCCCTCGATCGCAGCGGCCATGGTTCGCTTAGCAGGGGCTGCTCCCAGTATGTGGGTGTTGGACCCCATGTGTGGGACAGGAACCATTCTTGCTGAGCAGATCGAATTGAGCAAAAAACGTCGGGCCGGTCGAATCGAAACCATGGGGGGGGATATTGAAATGGATGCCCTTCGGGCGAGTGCCACGAATCTCAAGAAGGTCGGCCCTGCAACGCTGGCCTTGTGGGATTCTCGTCGGCTTCCGCTCCCAAATGCCTCGGTCGATCGGATTATCTCTAATCCGCCGTTTGGAAAGCAACTTTCGACCCCCGAGGAGATTGCTCCCCTCTACAAATTCTGTGCGCGGGAATGGGACCGCGTTCTGAAACCGGGGGGCAGAGCGGTTTTGCTCGTCTCGGAACAAGAGATTCTTCGGGAAGCCCTGAAACCTACAGGTTGGAAACCCTATCGAGTGCTTCGTGTAGAGGTTCTCGGTCAAGATGCTTTTATTAGCGTCTGGAATAAAGAATCCCGCTTTGATAGTATGGAAGAATAAACGACGATTTCGACTTTGGAAATAACAGGCCCCCCCGAAGGGTTAATAGGACAACGATTCCCGATAACTCGCTGAGCAAGGCCTAGGGGTTTTCGGAAGTTGTGAATCGTCTCAGCGAAGGTTTTCTAACACCCCAA
>CAZFDX010000726.1:0-3635 GCA_964518325.1 uncultured Alcaligenaceae bacterium
ACCGATGAGGTTTGCGGTTCGGCCTTGAAGCTCACCTCATCGGTGGGAGCAATCAACGGCAGATTCACCGAAATCGGTTGCACAAGGGAAATCACTACTTCTTCGGGCTTCCAAGATAAGCGACGATAAATCGCTTGCTTGGCGACTTCAAATACCTCTTCTTTTTCGACGGTTTTGCGCTCGGTCACCACAATACATTCCGATTCCCCTTTGAACTCAATCCACTTGGTCGGAATCTCTGCCAGTTTAAGTCGAAATTCTAACTGTTTGAGTTTGATCGTAACGGGTTGGCCCGGTTCAATATCCGCAAGGTCCAATTGGGCAATTTTCTCGCGGGCGGCGGTACTGCCACCAACAATTTGGGCGACATCACCAATCGAAATCACCCGATGGGCTGTGGTTGCCTTGGATTTCAACACAATCATCGTGGGCCAATCATTCTCCCCCGAGGGAGGGGCGGCATTCGTAAATTCAAAGCTAATTCCCACCAAAGTGAGGACAATGGCCAATAACCCTGCAAGGGTGAATTTTTCATTCTCGGTCATGGGGACTACCTCATAATGGCGGTGGTGTTTTCAAGCATGTTGTCCGCAGTCCGAATTGCGCGGGTATTAAATTCGTAAGCCCGCTGGGCTAAAATGAGACCAACCAGTTCCGTGACGACATCGACGTTCGAGCGTTCCAAAAAGTTTTGACGGACTAACCCCGTTCCGTTCAAGCCCGGTGTAGCAATGATCGGTGGACCCGAAGAGGCAGTTTCTGAAAACAAATTTCGTCCCTCGGCACTGAGACCCGCAGGGTTGGGGAATCGCACGAGGGTGAGCTGCCCAAGAATCGTACTAGCACCATTGGCACCGGCTGTAATCACGGAGATCGTTCCGTCCGCCCCGATTGAGGTACTCAGAGCATCGGGCGGGATAGTGATTTGGGGAGTAATCAAAAAACCATCGGCTGTGACCAAGTTCCCCACGGCGTTCAATCGCAAGGAACCATCGCGAGTGTAACGAATTTCTCCGTTGGGCAACGTCACTTGAAAGAACCCTTGACCATCAACGGCCACATCGAATTGATTGCCCGTGTTGACCGTACTTCCTTGGGAAAAAACTTTGGTGATCCCTGCCACACGAACACCCGAACCAATCTGTAAACCCGTGGGAACTTGTAGACCTTGGGCGGCTTCGGCGCCGGGTTGTTTTTCGGTCACATAAATTAAATCTTGAAAATCGGCTTGCCCCTTTTTGAAACCGGTTGTATTGACGTTCGCTAGGTTGTTCGATGTATTATCAACCACTAATTGTTGGGCATTTAATCCCGTTGCGGCTGTGTATAATGCTCGTATCATAACTGCCAGTCTCCACTTGGCAAAAATAACGTTATTTTTGCCGGTTTTATGGTGATATTCCGTTCTTCCCTAAGTGTGATATTTTCCTACCGTGTGATATTTTTTTCTCAGGGGCGTTTATTTAACCCTTCTTCCCACAGTGTGATAATTTTCACAGCATGATATTTTTCGACTGAGGTCGGGTATTCAACCGTTCTTACCGCAGTGTGATAATTTCTCTTAGTGTGATAATTTCTCTCAGTGTGATATTTTCCTACTGGGGTCGGGTGTTTAACTGTACGGCTTCGGCGATAGTCCGCAAAGCTCGCTGAGAGGCTTCAAAATATCGCGATTCACTAATCAACTCGATCATGGCATTGGCAGGTTTCACATTGGAACCTTCGCGATACCCCTGCTGAACACCCTGTTCCACTTGTTGAAGCTCGACACCATTGGTGGCTCGAAATAAGGTGGGGCCGATCTGCTCAAGCCGATCGGGACGGCCAAAGCGAACCAGACGAATCCGCCCGACCGCAGCTCCATCGACCGTAATCGTGCCATCCGTGCCGATGGTATAGGTGTTGCCCAAGGGGACCGTGACAGGTAGTCCGTCGTCCCCTTGCAGGCTATAACCCGAAGGATTCACGAGACGACCTTGCGCCGTAAGGCGGAATGACCCCGCACGGGTGTGAACAACCCGTCCTTCGGGGGTGAGCAAGCTGAAATAGGCATCGTTTTCTAAAGCTAAATCGAATGGGTTCCCTGTATGCTCAATTGGTCCCGTTTGGAAATCGTAATAGACCTTGCTCAATCGGGTGCCGTTCAAATCCCCCGTGGGTGGAGAATCATGGCCGATCGCTCGATCAAACGTCTCAAAGACGACCCCTTTGGCTCGGTAACCTGTTTGATTCAAATGGGCAAGGTTCGCCGTGGTTTGCTCATGCTTTTGTTGGGCCGCGTTCATGGCCGTTGCCGCTGCGTATAAACCTCGGAGCATAGGGTTAATCCTCTTGAACCGGTTGTAGCGGTATTATCGACCTTCACTGGCCCTCAAATTGATTGTAACTTGGAAAATCGATAGATCAGGTGAATATGGAAGAATCGGCCTTTTTGTAATTCAGTAACGATAGATAATCTTTAACGATTTGGGGAATTTTGAACTGGGGTAAATAATTCCTTATCCCGTCTGCTCCCTTGAATCACATCATTCCCCCCTCCTTGCCACGACTTGAATCGCATTACCCCCCGACTTGAATCGATTTTCCGAGATGTGGTATTTTTGAGAAGAATTTCCATAAATTTCATTCCCGCCGAAGTAATCTCTTGATTCTTAGCTCGTTAATGTTTACTCTGGAGATGGATTTTTATGTTAAACCAAGCCCGAATAGGGTGAAACACAATGGTACACGACAAGAAAAAAAACGCGCCTGAACAATCTTTCTCCGTCAGTTGGCACGGGGAAAATGTCGTCTTAGTGGCGGGGGAAACGATTAACTCCCTGACGGCACTGGATATTGAAACGGCTGCGAAACTCGTTTTGGCCCCTCTTCGGAACGCCACCTTCACGAACATGATTGTGGACCTTGAGCAGGTCAACTTCTTCTCTTCAGAATTCATTACTTTTCTGATGCGATGCTACGAGTTGACCAAGGCCAACAATGGGGAACTTATTCTCACGGGGGTGAGTGAACGAATCAGCGAACTGCTGACAGAAACCAATTTGGATACCTTGTGGGCGATTTACAAAACACGGCAAGAAGCCCTGAGCGTGTTATCCTAACACATCACAATTCCCCTTGGGTTCGTTTCTCAAAATCCTTGCAGAAGGTGGCCTGATCGTTGGGGGCAATCTACTTTTTTTTCGCGTTCATCTTATCATCATTGGCATGACAACCACTTTAGCTGAACTGAGTTGCCCATATTGTCGGGCCCGAGCTTTTGCGCCTTGGTATAGCGGTATCGAGGATCGACTGAAACATGCTGCGGGGCAGTATGCCTTTGCCCGATGTGGCCAGTGTGGATCGGCCTTGCAGGTTCCGATTCCCAAGCCGGAACAACTGGCTTCGTTCTATCCGAAGAATTATGGTTATGTGCCCCCCCCCCCTGTTGCCCAGGGCATCAAGGGATTGTTGTCACCGCTTCCGAAGCGGATCTTTTATGATCACCTTATTCAATACCAAAAGCAACAGGTCATTCGCGGGATCGGCTGGCGGCCCAATCAACAGGGATTACGTTTGCTGGTTGGGGGGGGTGGCCAGGGGGGAGGGCTGCAGGGGTTACGTGAACGAGGCTTTGGGATCCAGGCGACGGACTT
>CAZFDX010000727.1:0-4258 GCA_964518325.1 uncultured Alcaligenaceae bacterium
AATTTGGGCGCATTTTTCTTGAGAATCTCGGCTTTGGCTAAAAGCTCTTGTTGACGGGTATGAAGATTCTCAAACGCCTGAAGATACTGATCGAGCTTTTCCTTATCTTCCCCCGTGAGGCTATTGCTGACCCGACGCACATCGTCTTTCATGAATTCCAGAAGATTCGTTTTCTGTTGGAAAGCCGTGCGACCTTCCCCTTCCGAAACCGAACCGAACAGGGATTTAAAGGCCAACGCAGGGGAACAAACAATCGGATTGGCCTTTCCGGCTGCCTCGGCAGACAACGAATAATTCATTGTGGTATCGGGTCGGCCACCTAACCCCAACAGGACATGCCGAAATATCCCCCTCGGCAAGGCCTCGGCCATGGCAGAATCGATCGTTTGAAGCATCGGTCCTTTATTCGCAGGGTAAGCCCCCAAGCAACCATGATTGGCCGAGTGATCGCTGCGTGCTATGCAACCCGATAATCCTTGAACAAAGGTCAGCTTTTCTTGAAAGGGGCTGAGCGCTTCAAAGGCCTTATGGAGCTTGCGATCTTTAAGAGAATATTCAACTAAAGTATCGTTGGTCATCTTCCCGTTTTTGGGAGCAATCACCCCTTCGGGGCGGAGATGGTTGGGATTCATCCCATTTGATTGCACGAAGAAAACCACTCGGCGCGGGAGTTTTTCGGTCCCCGAGGCCTGCACTGCAATTTGCTCAAGCATACCACTGAGCAAGGTTGCACTCGCACTATAGCCCGCCAGTTTGAGCAGTTCGCGGCGTGTTGTCTCAAACATATTTTCTTTCTCTCTTTTGGCGATTTTTCTTTCTTGGGTCAAAGGACGATCTTTCTTTCTCTTTTGTTTCTAAGGGACGATCTTTCTGTTTTTGGCCAGTCGATCTTTCTTCCACTGAACAGGGGATTTTTCTCTCTCGGGTCAACGGAAGATCAGCCCTATTTATTGGACTCTGTACTGGGTGGACCGGCTCGCATTAAGAACGAGTCGGAAGTCAATAACGAAAGAACTAACGCTTTGAAACTTCCTCCGGAACTGACATAGGCCGCGTCGGCCTTCTGTAATGTTTTGGCATCGGCCAAGGTTTCATTTCGTCCCATGTAAAAGCGGAACACATGACGAACAAAAACTTGACGAACCCGATCGGACTGGGCCAATTTCTGCACTAACTCCCGAGGGTTTTTGACGGGGCCATCCAATTTCGGATCGCCACTATCGGCAATAATCCCCGATGTATCGAGCTTCACCTTCTTGTAAACAGGGCCAAGGGGTTTATTCTTTTTATCGACATTCTTTTCCGTCGCTTCGAGATCGAGTACTTCTTCCTCGGTTCGGAAACGACCGTAGTGATCGAAATTTTCAAAGGGCAAGCCGAGATCGTCCATACGGCGATGGCATTTCCAGCACTCCTCGGCCCGAGTCACCTTCAAACGATCGCGATAAGTCCGATGCGGTTCATTCGGTACCATCGCTGCCACACCAATTGGAAGTTCGGGAACGGTCCCCCCTAAGAGACGTTCGCGAATCCATCGGCCACGGCGAACGACATCGTTATCAAAATTCGTGCTCCATGAAACCAACCAAGCGGGGTGCATCAACATACCCATCCGAGTATTTTCAGGCATTGGGATGGGTTGCTCGGCAGACCATTTGTTGATGCCATAATTTTCCTCAATCGAAGGGATCGCAAAATAGGTTTTGGTTTTGTCATCCCGTTTCATTGGGGTAGCGACGGTTTGTTTCGGTTCTTCTTTTCGGGTTTGTTTGTTCATAGTGAGGGTGTAATTCACAAAATACCGATCGGAAGTGAGCAACTCGCGGAAGACATCCCGATCTTGCTCGATCAGATATTTCACCCATCGATCTGCATCAGCTTCCAGAACTCGTGGGTCATAATGCCAATTATTGGGTTTGTCTTTGAAGATTCGGCTGGCTTCGTGATATTCAAAGTATTCTTGGAAGAACCGCAGGAGTTTCGTTTTTTCGATTTGCGGGTCATAGAGTATCCGCTTAATATGAGCAGCTACCTGTTCCTTGGTTTGCAGTTCCCCTTTAGATGCCGCATTGAACAACTGCGAGTCGGATTTGAAACCCAGTGCATATTGAATGGCCCGTGCTAATTCCGGTGCAGGAAGTATTTTACCTGCTTGAGCATATTCCATACGGAACATGGCATCGGTCCGCAACAACACAGCCTGAAGAACCGTGCGTAAGGCCTCGGGACGAGAGGCACTTTGACAACACTTTTCGTATAGGGCATAATAGCGTTTCAGTTCTTCATCGGTCGCATTTTTGCCGATGGCAAGGCGATGTTGTAGTTGAATAGCCGATTCGATTTGTGGACGTGTTGGCACCAGTTCGGGGTCCATCAATTTTTTGAATTCGGGAACGGTATCGTTCTTTGCGAGAGTCTGGGCGTGAACGATCAACTCGGCATTGCGAAGCAGGATTTCAGTACTCGGTTCATCGATCGAATAAAGGCCGGCAAAATCTTTGATACCCCGCTCGGGAACTAGGGTAAACGGCTGAGTCAGTCCGGTAACGCCTCCCCGTGATAAGCCCCGAACAAACAGCAGGTAATTTTCAGGACTGAGACGCCACAACCGCCCCGCTGGGGGAACCACTTCGGAAGTGGGTTTGCCAAACAGAAGTTCATGTGGGATCAGATTCCCTTGGTTAGGGAGTTTGCTAGGACGAGTTCCCATTGCCTGCGCGACGAGGGCAACAAATTCGCGGGTTTCTTCGACCTTGGGTTGCGGTGACTTCTTGGGCGGCATCAGCCCTTCACGAACCTGATTGAGCGCTAATCCCCAACGCTCGCCATCTTTTTTCAAATCCAATGAAAGGTCATCTAATCGAATGTCGCCCAGTTGTTTTTTTTCATTATGACAGGCAATACAATTCGCTTTCAAAAATGCTTGGGCTTGGGTCAGAGTATTTTGGTCCGAGGCGCACAGGGCTTGGAAGCCGCCTAACCAGATCAAAAAAGTCGCAAAATGGAATCGGCTCATAATGGATCGTTCTATGAAATTTTCTTCATTATTAGATACAACACCACAAAGACTACCATGGCCCTCAAAAAATTAGAGAACTTTTTGGATAAAACTTAGACCTGAATGATTTCGGGAACCGGCAAGGCCCCAAATAGCGAGTGAAGGAATCTTGGTCGTGAGGGGACGAGTTTGAATCGATTTAACAATTACTTCAAGCGGATTTCTAAAGGGGTACCTGCTTTGACATCAACGGTAAAATCTTTGTTTGCTTGACGATACGAAGCGGGTATTTTGGCATAATTGGCTTGTTCCTCAGGAGTCAAATTATCACTGGCAGGGAAATAGACTGCATATTTCCCAGGAGTCAGTTTTACCGTGAATTCCCCTTGGTTCGACAATTTCGCCCCCCCCGGCGTGGCATCTTCCATTGGGTGGAAAGTGATTTGCGTATTGGTAATAGGTGTGCCATCAGCTAGTAAGGCTTTGCCGGTGATTTCGACCGGTTCTTTGCGAAGTTTGATACCATCACAACCAATAGACAGAGCAAATAAGGGTAAAAGGCAACAAATCCGTATCATCATTAGTTCCTTTCATAAAGTAGAAAAAGGTTGGTGAGAATAACCTCACCAACCCAACAAGACACTTAAATTTAATCAAGGCCGGTTAGTTTGCGTTGACCACTTGACCATCATCAGAACAGGCAAGGTATTTAGTAACCAAAGCGCTTAAACCATCTCGGATAAATCGGACCGAACCATCAGCCATGACGGACATCACCCCGCCGGTATGAAAACCGAACGGTTCATCGTTGGGACCACAGTTATTGACGCTCCAACGGCCCTCGGCAGGCCCACCGGTCGGAATCTTATAGTTGTTGAAACGTGCCACTCGACTACCCAAAGAGTTACTCGGTCCCGAGTAACCGTTCGCCACAGCATCCGGATCCGCCCAAGCATAAACCCGACGACCCGCAGGAAACTGAACACCGGAACCAGTCATACCATTGACTGCATTCACAGGACTGGGCACAGGGCTGGGTCGAGAGGAGAACGAGCCGAAACTCCCCACACTGGGATGGGAACGGCTAGCATCTTCTACGAAAAGGATTGTGTTGCTCGATCCATCCATGATACCTGCTACCGTCCGCCCCCCGCAACTCAAGGCTCCACTTCGAGTCGGTGCGGCACCACTGGTATTACGCATTTGGAAGGTCAGCGAAGCAGGGTTTTCGTCAATGTCGCTAATGGAAATGGCCATGTA
>CAZFDX010000728.1:0-5849 GCA_964518325.1 uncultured Alcaligenaceae bacterium
ATTGTGGAATGAGAGTGTAAGATTGAAAAATAAAGCCGAGATAATTGCAACGTACCTCGGAAAGATCGTCATCGGTCATGCTGGAGACATCGACCTCGCCGAGAAAATATTGTCCGAAAGTAGGGCGATCGAGGCAGCCCAAGATATTCATGAGAGTCGATTTGCCCGGTCCCGATGGTCCCACTAAGTTTCCAAATTCTCCCGCGTCGGTGACTAAGTCGCCCCCGTGGATAACCTGATGTTTTTAGACACCACTTTGTTAATCTTTGCCGATATTTTCCACAACGGTATATTGTGGAATGAGATTGTAGGATTGAAAAATAAAGCCGAGATAATTGCAACGTACCTCGGAAAGTTCGTCATCGGTCATGCTGGAGACATCGACCTCGCCGAGAAAATATCGTCCGAAAGTAGGGCGATCGAGACAGCCCAAGATATTCATGAGAGTCGATTTGCCCGATCCCGATGGTCCCATCAAGGCAACAAATTCTCCCTCGTGGATGACTAAATCGACCCCTTTGAGAACACGAAGGTTTTCGCCACCCATTTGGTAATCTTTGACGATCTTTTCTAAACGAACCAGTTCTGCCATAGGAGATATTGTACCGAGATTCCCGTTGAGTCGAGAGAGGGGGATACCCCGTTTCTGAGAATCCGATATTCCGTAACTCTGCAAGTGATGGTTTGGGGGCATTGGCAAAATGTCTTGGCGTGAGTGTTGGATTGAGTGGGGGCCTAGGCAATCCGTCAATCGGTGAAAAGGTCAAGATGTTTTGATAAGGGGCCGGCATTTTTCCTTGTCGCTTTTTGCGTCCCGCTCTGGTATACTTTTTAGTGAGGAATTGAGGGGAAATCGGACCATGCGAATTTTGCTCAATCGTCGAGATTGGCTTCGACTAAGTTTGCTCGGTGCGGTGGGTTCCCATAACCAGTTGTGGAGTGGGGGGGGGGCCAACCAAGCCTTTCGAGGTTTTGGTAAAGCAAAATCGGTGGTGGTGTTTTACACCGGTGGCGGGATGAGCCAATTCGAGTCGTGGGACCCCAAACCCAATGCCCCTGCGGAAATTCGTGGCGAATTTGGTACCATACCGACTTCGGTGGTTGGGGTTCGTTTGGCAGAACATTTGCCGAAGGTCGCCCAAATTGCAGACCAACTCACGATCGTTCGGAGCATGACCCATGATGATACGGATCATGGATCGGCCACCTATGCCGCGTTGACGGGTTTTTTCCATGCTCGAAAATCCTCGAATCCGTTGCCGACTCCGCAGGATATGCCCACTATGGGGGCCGTGTTGAAGAAGGTGCGGCCTCATCCGAAACTGCCGCACACGGCCTTGCATTTGAACGGTCCCCTTTTGGCGCCGGAACTCCCTGCGGTGGGGCAATTCGGCGGTTTATTGGGCAGGGGGCATGAGCCGTTTGTCATTGGGGATGCTCTGAATCATAAAAGCTATCTTCAAAGTATGCTGCCCGACCCCGATGTTCCCACACTACGTTTAGAAGCTCGTCAAGAATTGCTCTCGAAACTCGATTCATTAAACCGTAGCCTAGATGCTTCACAGGATCAAGATCGGTTGGCTTTGCAGCGTCAAGCGTTGGAATTACTGAACTCGACACGGTATCGGGAAGCCTTTGAATTGGAGAGGGAACCCCAACGGATTCGGGATCAATACGGTTGGTATCGCACGGGGCAGGCATGCCTGTTGGCTCGCAGGTTGGTGGAGGTGGGAGTCCCGTACATTACGGTTTTTTGTAACCAGTTAATTCGTGGTCAGGATAAAGCCCCCGAGGATACCAATAGCTACGGTTGGGATACGCACAACGATATTTTTGAATCGTTACGGGACCATCTGTTGCCCCGCTTCGACCAGACCTTTTCGACATTCATAAAAGATTTGCAGCAAAGGGGCCTGCTCGAAAGTACCTTGGTTGTGTGTATGGGGGAATTTGGTCGGGCGCCGTTGGTGGCACACGAAGCTCGCTTTGCTGGAAATACGCCCGGACGGAAACACTGGGCCGCGTGCTATTCGATTGTGCTTGCGGGTGCGGGAGTGAAACGAGGGGCGGTTTTCGGCGCTTCCGATAAATCTGGGGCGTATCCTTCGTTGAATCCGGTTTCTCCCAGCGATATGAGCGCCACGATTTTTGCCGCATTAGGGATCGATCCCAGCCAGCATTATAAGGATAATCAGGATCGACCCTACATCATCTCAAACGGGAAACCGGTGTCTGGTCTGTGGGAATGATTGAAGGGGTTTCGGGGTGATGGCAGCGGTGTCGCCCCGAAGGCCAGATTGGTTTAAATCGTTCGCGGAAAGGGCCTCCTTGCGGATTGGGGCCGCGATGCCCCGTCTCAATCTTCATCTCGTTTTAGTGTTTTTTGCGATGCTCTCGCAGAGCCTGTAAGGTTGCTGCCATGTCTGCAGGGATCGGGGCAACAAATTCCATCCAGCGGTTAAACCGAGGGTGACAAAACCGCAACCGATACGCATGAAGAGCCTGACGAGTCAGCAACGCCTTGTCCTGCTCTTCGGGTAAAGCAGTGCCGAACACCTCGGAAAGGTGAAAACGATCGCGCCCGCCGTAAACTTTATCTGCTAAAACGGGGCAACCCACGCTGGCAAGGTGTACCCGAATTTGGTGAGTGCGACCCGTTCGGGGTTGGACGCGAACGAAAGTGAATCCGCGAAAACGCTCGACGACTTCATAGAAACTACAGGATTCTTTCGCTTCTTCATCGTCGTCGTCTTCGGTAACGAACATTTTGAGCCGATCATTCGGGTGATGTTTGATTTTCCCTTCGATGTAGTCGCTATCCCGATCTAATTCCCCCGCAACGATCGCAGCATATTCCTTGAAAATGCGTCGGTACTCAAACAAGGCGGATAAATCACGATGGGTCCGATCTTCTTTCGCGATGAGAATCACGCCCGAAGTATCGCGGTCGAGACGGTGGACGATCCCCGCCCGATATTTGCCGTTTTCGGTGCTTAATTCTTGGAAATGGTATTGTAACGCATTCACCAAAGTGCCCGACCAGTTCCCCTTGGCGGGATGCACCACCATTCCGGGGGGCTTATTCACCAAGGCGAGAAATTCATCTTCGTAAAGCACCTCGATCGGGATATTCTCTGCCTGAGGCAACTCATGATCGGGGAGGGGTAAACGTACTACCAAAACATCGCCGGAGCGAACTTTGTGGCTGGCCTTGGAAGGTTTGCCGTTGACCGTAATGGTCCCTGCTTTAATGGCATCCTGAATTTCGGAACGCGAGCGATCCTGAAAATTCAGGGCAACATATTGATCGAGACGCATCCCTTCCGATTTGATTCGGACAATACATTCGATTGGTGCTAAACGAGGATCACGATCCACTCCCATAGTTCACAATTATAGCTGAAATGTGCTTTGTTGGGAAGAATGTTGAGGGCTTTCAGGGGGCTTTCAGGAACAATTGAGGGGCCACAATCAGAATCGGTAGGCGACAGGGAGATCAGACCGGACGATGAGCCAACCAAGAGCAAAACAAGCCGAGGGCAGGCAGTTAACTAGGCAGAAAATTCGGGATTGTTTTCCTTGTGGATGACACGGCGGAGCTTTTGAATGGCCTTGTATTTCTCATCGGAAACGCGATCGACCGACATGGTGAGTTCCGAGGCGATCTCGGGGATGCTCCAGCCTTCACAGGTCAGGGAGATAATTTTCTGTTGTCGTGGCGAGAGAGTCTTGCGGGCAGCCAAGTTGAGTTCTTCGCGAAGTTCATTGCGGGCGGCTTCCGGATGGGAACGCTGATCGGCCATTTCGGAAACCATACCGGTGAACTTTCTCGCCCGTTGGGTTCGTTTTTTCACTGCATCGATAGCTCGCAAAAATTCCTTCCGCTCGGGGGTTTCATCCTTCAAAAGCGATTGCCATCGGTCAGGTTGCACGGTTTGCAAAAGGCGAACAATCACCTCTTGGGTGCAATCGGCCCAAGAATCGGGATGCAGCCGAGCATTTCGCCAACAGACTTGGCAATACCGAGAAATATCCTCTACGGCCTTGTTCTCCGGACCAGTCGAAGCAGCCGCTTCGGAAAGGCACATGGTGGTTAAGGCCGTCCCCATCACCATGGCGGTGAGGACTTGATAGGCTCGGGTTTGGATTTGGGTTGGTTTCATATTTTGGGGTCCGTTAGTCCAAACGGGCTGTCATTATTATAAGAGCAGACACGGAGGATCGGTTTTCTCGCTGGGGATTTCCCTGAAAAAAAAGGTTTCCCAATCCCCCTGTTAACGGCAACGGTTTTTAGCAGGATGGCGGTCCCCTGCCGGTTTCAGCAAACCTCATTTTAAGGGAGTTTTGGCTCCATCTGTGAGGATTTTAACAGGATGGCCCCTTCCCGTTATTGGATGTCGATTCGGAAGAAAGATACCTCTTTGAATGTCTGTTGGGAGAAATTTCCCTTGTAATTATTGCAGAAATACCCAGATTGTGGAAGGCCGATTCTTCGGGGGAGAATTCGCAAGAGGGAGTTGTTCCGAAGATCGGATTGTGAAGTTTGGAATCCGGTTAGAATGTGTAGAAAGCGAGAAAAACCGGACTTTCAGAAACAACAGGCGCGAATTTCTCGAAAATTTCCGATAAATCTGAATAATCTATTTGACGAGTCGATAAATTACGGGTAATTTGCAAAGGAAGATTCAAAAATCTCGATATTTTCCGAGGAGTTCACACCATGGCTGACGAAAAAAAAGCCGCCAAAAAATCTATCTCCAAGTCCGACTTCTTTGAAGCAATCGCCAAAGAGAGCGGATTCAGCAAAGCGGATGTGAAAAAGTTCTACGCCGCTTTCGAGAAGATCGTAACCAAGAACTTGGCCAAAAAAGGGCCTGGCGTTCTGATCATTCCGGGCATCGTTAAGCTCACTGCACGCAAAAAACCGGCCACCAAAGGGGGCGAAACGAAGCCGAATCCCTTCAAACCCGGCGAAATGATGGTGACCAAACCCAAACCGGCTTCCGTGAAGTTGGTGGCTCGCGGGCTGAAAAAATTCCTCGAAAACCTCAAGTAATTTTCAAACCATCCTTTTCAATACGCCTTCCTTATTGCCCCCTTGCGGCTCCGACTCATTACGTTCAAGAACCAAACCATTCTTTGGTGAAGATGATTCTTTGGAGGCGACCTTCAGAGAAGGCGACCTTCAGAGGAGGCGATTTTTTGGAGCATGAGAGCGTTTTCTGGCGTGCGGTATAGTCCTGCGAAAAATGAATCGCCGGAGGACGTCGGATCGTCAACGAAAGAGAACTAGGACGTGCCCCAGATTGGTGGGGACATCTACCGGACCTGAGCATAGGGCATAGGATCATCAGCGAAAAAAAAGAGCCTCAGGAGCGATGGATTGCAAGCGCGGTTGCAATCTCTATCTCCCTCGACTTGAACGGAGGAAAGGATGGAGAAGCTGGGCTTACTTATTGGATAATTTCATCTCTTCCGGTTTCGGGTTGAGAATCAACCTTCGGTAAACGATTTTGGCCAACGGGAAGCTCAAACCAATCACAAACAGGGTCATATACAGCCGGAAAAATCCGGGTGAACAACCTGCCACATAGGTATTGCTTCCTTCGCTTTCCTCGAAAACGCTCCCTTTGAGCCATTTGGGAATTCTAAGCCAGAAGAAAATGTTCCATCCAATCAGCCCGAGAATCACCAAGATCGACAGATAGGCCGGTAATTGATGCACAAAAATATCGCCTGCTGTGACCTCTTGGACGGCCACGGTTTGCTTGCGGATGCGGGTTCGGGTGTTGTAGCCACAGTTGATGCAGATGATGGCATCGGGCGGGTCCATTTCCTTTGCACAGAAG
>CAZFDX010000729.1:0-3135 GCA_964518325.1 uncultured Alcaligenaceae bacterium
GCAGGAGAAATTTTTTCATGAGGGGTGTTGGGGGATTTTGTCGTGGAGTCGGATAATTTTTTTCATGAAGGGGAGCGGGGAGATATTATTCCATCATCGATTCAAAATTACCCACACTGGGTTTGGTTGTGGGGGTGACAATCACTTTGCCGGCTTTGACATCGATACATTTCACATACTCCCCGCTGTTGACGACAATCCCTTCCGTGAGGCAATCGACCCGTTTCCCGTCGAACTCGACAATACCAGAAGGACGAAGGGGCGAAACGGCTTTGCCAATTTTGCCCCGCAGATTTTCAAGAACGGCATTGGCGGGCATGTTTGCCACAGTCACATCTTCATCGGGGTTGGGAGCCACGGCCTTGGCAAAGGGAGAGTAGGGATAAAGATAGAATATCAATCCCCCCAAGGCAGGGAGGCCGATCAGCAAAGCGAGCAGGGTCATAAGGGCGTTTTCCCAAGAGCCATAGGTGAACATGAGAACCACGCCAGCGAGTTCGGCGATGCCACCGAGTAGCAGGAGGATTCCCCCCGTAGGAAAAAATAGCTCACTGAGGGCAAGCAGAATGCCCGACGCGATCAGAGCATAAGCGAGAGTAAGAGCGGTCTGCGGTTCCATAAAACTCGAAGAAAGATTATACCTTTTTCACAACAATACGAGTTCCTTCGACTTCGACAACTTGGACGGGGGTTCCCATCTCAATAAATTCGCCAGCCGTGACCACATCAACAAACCGATCGCCAAAGCGAGCCGTGCCTGCAGGGCGTAACATGGAAGAGGCGGTCCCCACTTGACCTAATAAGGCGACAGCTTGTTCGACTCCCGGTAGCGGCGAACTTTCTTCCGCATCGGCTTCGCGTTCTTCGGGCGGGGCCAATACTAATCGATTGGCATAGGGCATTTGGGGGAGGAATCGCCCGACTAGGAACGCGAGCATTGTCGCGCCGACCAATAACGAACCGTAGAGCATCAGTTTCCAACCGGCGTTCCACCAATCTTCGGAGCTTTCAGGGAGTTTGTCGAGACCGGCCAAGGTCAGGCCTGCCAGAATGAGCAGAATGCCACTGACACCGGTGACGCCAAAGCCAGGGAGAACGAATATCTCTAGGCCCAATAGCACAATGCCCAGAAGGAACAGCATAATGGCAAGGTAAATCAGTTCCCCGCCGAGTTTCGTTTGTGCCCAGAAGAACAGGATAAAACAGATTGCGGCCAGTACCCCCGGAATCACCAACCCAGGTGATTTGAGTTCCAGAATCAGCCCGCCGATTCCGAGAAGGACCAGAAAGATAGAGACATCGGTCCGACGCAAAAAGGCGGCAAAGTGGTCAAGGATGGAAGGTTCCGAGTCCCGTACTTCCTTGGGATCGGCGCCAAACATTTGGTAAACTTCGTTGGGGTCGTTATTCTGAATGGTTCGGGCCAAGTTCAACGTCTTCATTTGTTTGGCCGTGAGCTTGCCATATTGCCCCGCTGGTTTGATGGTCAGTTCGCGTTGCCAAACTCCCTTATCGGGCAGGGCATCGAGTTCGTTCTTACTCAAAATTCTTCGCTCATTCGTTTTCGTGTTCAGAGCGCGGACAATTTCCATTTTGGGATCAAAAAATCCTTCAACGAGCTTCGAGGGAATCCCTCGGCTGTTGGCAAGATTGATGAGGTTTTTAGCCACAATGCTCGGATCGTAAATTCCGCCTTTGGGGGCGCGTTCGATGTAGTTCTTGAAATCGCCAAGGGTGGCCTGCGCATCGACATCGCCACCTTCAAACATCACAATCTCGGCGCAGGCAAAGGCGATGAAACAGGCTAAATCTGGCGCTTGATTAGGAATGTAGGCAATGGTGTAGACGGGGCGTTTTTCGTCTTTGCCGATTTCTTCAATGAGGTTAGCAATCCGTTGGGCCGCTTCGGGATTCCCCCCCCCTGTGGTTTCGATGAGGAAGAAGATAGTATTTTCCCGACGCACGCGGGACATTTCGATTTGGCGTTTAATCTTCTCTGCCAAGGGAATATCGATAATCCCTTCGACTTTGATTCGGCAGGCTTTGACGGCCTCGGCTCCGGTGGGTCCTCCCGTGAGAGCCGAAGGTGCCAAGCGATACCATTCGACCAAGTCTTCTCGTTTTTCTTGCTGAAGTTGGGCTAAACCGAATTTACGGGCATCCTCGACGTTGTAAAGTTCTAGCCCTGCAGGACGGGGAAGCGGTTCTTTGCGAATCACCCGAACCGCATCATAGGCAGGGTCTTTGCTTTCGATTTTGCGCAGGTCCACATAAATTGGGGTGCCATTCAAGGTGGCCTGAACGAGCTTCACATCGCTATCAAACATACGGGCCACCGCACCGGCACGCGGTAACCCTGCCAGTTCGAGATAGTGGGCCGCCTCGTGTTTGGCCAAGATCGAGTTCTTGGCGATGACCTCCCCAAGGCGAGCATCCGACGACATCACCACCTCATCACAAGCCAATACCGGTAGCACCGAATGACGGGTCGTTTTCCCATGCACAAAGGCCACAGTCTTGATCCCGTTTTGGGATAAGGTGCGGATATACTTCGCCAAGTCGGCACAGGGGCCATAATCTTCCGAAGCACTATCGCGACCTTCCGGATTGAAATCAAAGATAACGACTTTCAGGTTTCGTCCCGGTGCCAATCGTGCTTTATCAATGACGTTTTTAATCGGGGCCAAGGTGCTAATAGGGTTGGGGACGTTGACAAATAAACCGTCAACACCACCAGCTTGCGGAGCTTGCGCGAGAGAAAAATTTGGGCTAAGTGTTAGGGCCGCAAGGGCAAATAACATAGCCCCGAAGCGGACAGGCATCATGCGAATTTACCCCCGAAGAATTAAGTGAATCTCGTTGATTAAGAGGGTTCTACCACCTTTATTATAGACAGCAAACCAAGAATTTACACCTCTTTCAACACCTGTTTCAGAATGAAACCTCAGGAGATACGATTCACGAAATTTTTCCGGATCATCGATTCAGGTAATTTTCGGGGACTATGGATTCAGGTAATTTTCGGGGAGATACGATTTAGGCAATTTTTCCCGAATCGGTTCGATCATCCTTGGTGAATCGGAAGAGGGAGAATATCATGCAGGTCCGCATCACCAGTTATGGTCGGGTAGAAAC
>CAZFDX010000730.1:0-4044 GCA_964518325.1 uncultured Alcaligenaceae bacterium
ACCATACACAAAGGCCAATGCTTTGTTGGGTCGAATCGAGTTGGGGTCAGCCGACAAGCCGACCCGTGCGGAACCAAAATACCATGCTAAGACCGATTCCACACCGAGGAGCAACAAGAAGAGGATGACCAGAAAAAATGCCACCACAGGCCCGCGTTTTTCGAGCGGTTCCCAAGAAGTCGGCACGGGGGGCTCGGTTGTGTTGAGCTTTTTGGGGCGGGCCGGAATTTCTGCAAGATCGGTCGCGACTACAAAATCCCCTTCGCCGATATTTTCTTGCCATGTGTTCACACTGACCCGAGTCAGATCGCTTTCGGCCCCCCCCAAAGGATTGGTGGTTGGCACATTCACAGCAAAGCCGACATTCCATTTACCACCAATTTGGCACAGATAAATCCCCGTGCGATGGGCTTTATCGAATCGGACCCATCCCACCTCATCGCTATTTTGAACGGTTGCACTCTCGATTTCCGTGAGTGATTGCCCCCCCCCCACTCGGCGTAAGGTCGCATTCAGACCAATAAATCCGCTAGGAATATATTCTTCGAGCGAATCCCCTGCAAGAACGGTCAAGCGGTTTTGTGTGACCGCCATATGCCGCAGGATTTCTTGCACGAAAGGCGGGAAGGATAATGTTCTAGGCCATTCGTTCCATTCCGTATTGAAGGTGCTGGTATAAACGAGCACTTTGCCCCGAAACTTAATCGTTTCTAAAAGGGCCGCATCGGGGGCTGTCTCCTGTTTTTCGGAAGGATTCAGCGACAATAACCGGCGGGTGTTACTCGCAGTGGGGGTGTCGAGTTTCAAATAACGATAGAATCGGGGAATCCCTAAACTAGCCCGTTCGGCCTCCCCACGAAAGGCAGCTAATGGGGGCGTCTTAAAAACCTCGTCGTCTCCGGAAAGGGTATAGAATCCATTCTCCTGCGCTCGGCGGATACCCAAAATACGGGCCGGCAAAATGCCTTTTCCTTCATCCCAAAGAACACGATTGTAATTCTCAAGGTTATTGGCCGTATTGGGACCAAAACTCAATACGATCCCCCCCCCTTTTTTCAGAAAGGCACTCAAGCGAGCCGTCTCGGCGCTTCCAAAGCTCGGCACATCACACAAGAAGAGAACTTCGGTCGGCGATGTGGGATTAAATAGGTCACCCGTTCCGGCATCGCGAAATTCATTGGGGGTCAGCACACGAACATCCGCCGGAAATTCTGCCGAAATCGAACCATCCGGATTCAAAGCCGGCACGAGAAACCCACTTGCCCGATCCAAGGGTTCCGGCGAGGCTTTACCGTTGACCACAGTCACCGCGATTCGATCCCGCACGGGCACCACTAAGCTACGGGTATCATCCGTAGGAAGGGAATCGTTCGGGATTTTTGCCTGAAAAATGTAGTGACCTGCTTCTCGAAATCGATTTTGTTTTTCGATCTTGAAGGTTACGGTCGTCGAGGAGAAAGGTTGCAGATCAACAAGGATTTGCCCCACTTCACGCAAGGTCAAGCGATCCCCCACTTTTCCGACGAGTAAATCCACCGGAATTTGAGAACGTAATTGGGACGAATGATTTTGAATGGTCACAATCACATTCAGATCGGTATCAATCAGCGGAATCGATTCACTTAAAGCGAGATTGCTGATCGAGAGATTTTCCACATCGCGCCCTGCACAATCGAGGGTAATCACACGGGCAGAATCAAGAATCCGCCGCCAAGCCTCGTTGGTGGTTGCTCCCGAAAGGGGATTGTTGGGAATCGGCCAAACACTTCGACGAAGATCGGTGAGGAAAATGACTTCTCGTCGGGCATAATCGCCAAGGGGTCGATTCACCAAATCGGCCACTAATCGCAAGGCACTGGGGACGTCGGCCGCTCCTTGGGTGACATTCAGCTTTTCTAATTCTGCAAGAAAACGCCCCTTATCCTCCGAGGGGCCTTGCACAATGGTTTGCGAGGGAGAAGCCATTTGCACCAAAGAAAAGCCGTCACCGGATCGACTTTTGTCGATCAATTCGCGAGCCAAGGCACAAGCCCGATCCCAGCGGAGGGCCCCATCATCGCGACGGGTCTCCATGGTGAAGGAACTATCGAGCACCAAAACACGATGCACACGCCCTTGGGGGGGGGCAACCACTTTTTCACTGGGGAATATCCATTGCCAAAAGGATTCGGCCCAAGGCATTGCAGCGGCCAAGGCGCAAACCAGCAGGAACGCGACCAAGGCCCGAGTGAGTAACAGCAACCATTGTTCGATTTTTAATCGTCGTGAATGTCGCTTCCGAGCGGCCAAGAGAAACTTCATGGCCGCCCAAGGCACCACCACATAACGGCGACGATTCAACAAATGGATGATGATAGGAATGGCTGCGGCCGAGCCTGCAACGGCAGCAGCCGCTACGGGGGTGGAAAGCAATACAGCGAGTATCGTCAGAGAAGACATTCTTACCCTCTCCCGTTCCGGTTCGCAAGAAATTCTGCCAAAACTCGTCCCAGATCGGCATCGGTGCGAAGTTCCACATACTCCGCTTCGTACTGACGACAAGCGTTTTGGACTTCCTCTCGAAAAGCGTTAAACTCGGCTAAATAGCCTTCACGCACACTGACCGGATCGGTCAATAATTCCGGCCATTGCTCTAACCCCTGAAAGAGTGTGGTTTGCCGGAATGGAAATTCGATCTCGGCACAATCAAGGGTGTGAAACACCACCACTTCATGGCGTCGATAGCGCAGGTGTTTAAGGGCAGCCGCAATGGCCGAGGGTTCATCGAACAAATCGCTAAAAATACAAATGATCCCTCGACGTTGAATACGGCGCGCAGCTTCATCGAGGCAGGCACCCACTTGGGAAACTTCGGTGGTGGTCCCTTCGCTGAGAATCGACAAAACATCCTTCCATTGGGTCGGGCTAGCCACGGCCCGTAGGGTTTTCCGTATCTGCGAATCGAAACGGATAAAGCCCAAGGCATCGGTTTGCCGCAGCACCAAATAGCCCAAGGCCGCGGCAGCCCGTGCGGCCAATTCGTATTTACAGGTGGTTCCCGAACCGTAGCGCATCGATTCACTGGCATCGACTAGCAACCACAGGGCTAAATCGGTTTCTAGCTCATATTGTTTCAGGTAATAGCGTTCTTTGCGCCCGTAGACTTTCCAATCGATGTGACGAATATCATCGCCGGGGGTATATTCCCGATGCTGGGCAAACTCGACCGCAAAGCCGAATTGTCTCGAAGGATGGGAACCGGTTAGTAACCCCTCGACGTCGCGCCGAGCCGTGATTTCAAGGGTACGAAGACGAGCGAGCAGGTCGGCTTGAGGTTGAACGATCATAGTGGTTGGGTTATCGGCCAATGGTACGTTTTCCATTTCGAGAAGACTCGATCCTTGTGAAGGATCGATTTCTCTTAGTAGGTCACAGGTCCCGTAGTAGGTCATAGGTCCGAGAAGACTCGATCCTTGCGAAGGAGCAGTCACGCTCTCTCGGGCAGGGCATATTCTTTTGTTTTATGGAGATTAGGAAGATCGGAACCGAGGAATCTTCGCTACACATTGCTTAGCCAGCCTTGCGAGCGAAAAACATCCCCGCTGCCGGTTTTTTGGAAAACAGATGTTCGACAATCGTCAATGGGGTCGCAGCCAAAGTCGTCAAAAATCCTAGTCCGGAAGTGATTAATTGCCGCAATTTCGAGGGTTTCCGATGGGTAAATGCCAACCAAGGAAATAACGATAAGGCCCACATTCCTGCATTACTCATGAGTGCATCGGGAAGTTCCCGCTCGATACGAAAACCCGTGCGAGTGAGTAGTTGCCGCATCCCCGCTTGGCTGGGTACGGTTAAATGTCGGGGGGCCTCGGTGAAACCAATCCAACGTTCCTTCAAATACTTCGCCTGAATGCTATCGGCCAAAGGAACAATCCCCACCAACCAACCACAGTACCGAAGAATTTGCCAAGATGTTATCGCTGCTAATTCTACATCGGGAACATGCTCGAAAACATGGTAAGCAGTAATAACACTCAACGATGCCGGCCGAATATGTTCAACAGA
>CAZFDX010000731.1:0-3903 GCA_964518325.1 uncultured Alcaligenaceae bacterium
GTACTACAAGATTCTCCGGACCCCCGATTTGGCGATGGAGAACACGACCCATCTATTTCTTGCGATCCGGTTTAATTGCAATAAATGCCACGACCATCCTTTCGAGAAATGGACTCAGGATCAATACTATTCGTTGGCTTCGTACTTCGCCCAAATTCAACGAAGCGAAGACCCGAAATATCGTGGGCAAAGAATTGGTGGCTCGGCCGTGGAAGGGGCCGTTCCTCTCGTTGAGGTCATCACCGATGCCAATGGTGGGGAAATCAAACATGACCGAACGGGTGAGACGGCTAAACCGGCCTTCCCCTACCCTATCGAAAAACCCATTATCACCGAAAAACGATCTCGACGCGATCAACTCGCTCAATGGATCACCGCCAAAGAGAATCCTTACTTTGCCAAGAGCTATGTGAATCGGGTGTGGAGTTACTTGACCGGTGTGGGGATCATTGAACCAGTGGACGATATTCGAGCAGGAAATCCCCCGACGAATCCAGAACTCTTAGATCGTTTGACGAAGGACTTTATCGACAGTGGCTTCGACGTTCAAAAACTCATCAAAACAATTTGTAAGAGCCGAACCTATCAACTCTCTGTCGTCACGAATAAATGGAACGAAGGGGATGATATTAACTATTCCCATGCGATTGCTCGACGATTACCGGCCGAAGTTTTGTTCGATACGATCTATGCCGTGACGGGGTCGAAGTCGAACATCCCTGGCCTCCCGCCGGGCGCTCGGGCAGCGCAAGTCCTTGATGGTTCCGTGAATGTTCCTTCAGGATTTTTGGACCTTTTTGGGAAACCTGTTCGAGAAAGTGCTTGCGAGTGCGAACGTTCCAACAGCCTACAACTTGGGCCGATTCTCAACCTCGTGAATGGTCCGATCGTCGGGGAAGCGTTGCGTGATCCCAATAACCTGATCGCTAAGTATGCCGCAACCTACAAGGACGATCGACGATTTATTGAAGAGCTGTATTTGGCCGTTCTCAATCGCATGCCCAGTGAACGCGAGTATCGCATCGCTTTGCAGGCCCTCAAAGATGGCGAAGCGGATTACGAAGCGGCCTTGAAATCGTATGAGGCGAGACTCCAGAAATTCCGAGACTACGAAAAGGCCCTTGATGCGAAACAAGCGGATTGGGAAAATGGCATTCGTAAACTCACCACCAATTGGACACCGTTGACCGTCACCAAGGCTACTAGCACCCAAAAGGTGAATTTGGTGATTGATAAATCGGGTACGGTCGTCACACCGACTGGCCCGAATCCAGCGAAGGAAGTTTACAACCTCACGCTCACCACGAAATTAAAGAATCTCACGGCCATCCGCATCGATACCATCGCGGAAAATGGAAAGGGACCGGGCCGAGCCGAGAACGGTAATTTTGTTCTCAGTGAAGTGACTGCTCAATACATGGGGAAATCGGCCCCATTGAAAAATGCCCAAGCCAGTTTCGCGCAAGAAGGGTTCCCTCCCCAAAACGCGATCGATAATAATCCCAACACGGGATGGGCCTTGTTCCCTCAAGTTGGAAAAACGCAATCGTGGGCAGCCGAAATTCAAGGGGTCTCGGTTGCGATTCCCAATTTCACCGAAGCCTACGCTAAATCAGGTTTCTTAGGTCTGGGACAGGAGCTAGCTCGCTTTGCACAAAGCGAGATCACCTTGAATGTGACCTTATCCATGCAATATGGGGGCCAACACACGATTGGGAAATTCCAAGTTCTTGGTACCTCGGATAAAAACCCCAAACTGACCGAATCCACCCCCGCACCGATTCGCGCCCTCATTGCGATTGAGCCGAGCAAGCGAACGCCTGAACAAAAAGCCGAATTGACTCGGTACTATCGAAGCAAAGATGCGGAATATCTGCGACTTCAAGCCGAGGTTGGCCCACATCCGGGCAATGACAAACGGATCACCGGTGCCCAAGATTTAGTGTGGGCTTTAATCAACAATCCTTCGTTCTTGTTTAATCGATAAACTCAGTCATGAGCAATTCCGAAGCGGTCCCTCTGCTGAATGAATGTCTCGCCCACCTTTGGATGATTCGGACCTATCTCAAACATCAAGAGGAAGTTCAAAACGACGAGGAGATGATCGAAGTTCCCCGCCTCCTGTACGATTCGATTCGGGCGGTGGAACCTTCGTTTTTGAAAGGTGATTTTGACACTTATGTTCGTCGGCTTCGAGGCAAAGTCGGCAAATTGAAGAAAAACGCCGAATTCTTTGCACGGGAGTATAAACGAGTATCTGCCCATACGAACTATGAAATGGCCTCCCTCTCCTATACTGCTGCTGTCCGAAGAATCGAAGAGATATTGGCTGCAATCACCGAGAATTCGCCTTCACCCCATGTCGATAATCCACCTCCTATTGTTGATACCCAATCCCCTAACAATGTTGACCATCCCCCTTCCATCTGATGGACATTCCCTCCTCTCCGAATGTGGGTCATCCGTCTTCGGATGTCATGAAACCGCCTCTTTCTGAATCCTCCGACCATCCAGCATGATCCAATTCATAGAAAGGCAAAATTCGGGAGAACCAAAAACGATCTGGTGATGTCATCTCAGAATGAACGATTACAAAAAAGATGAGGGTCTCGCAAACAAAGATTGTTTTCGTTTCCCAAGTTTTGCTTGAATTTCGCCCATTGCGCGGGAACAGTTTGAATAGGTTTGGAATCGTTTCAAACCTTGATCGTGAACCCGAAAATAGGGAGGAAATGGGATCGACTACAAATCGCTTGTCGTTTTGTAATCTTTACATAAAATTTACTCCTTATCTCTAGGTTCGGAGGAGTCTTACTTGACTACAGAACTTTTACTTCATCCGACTCGTGAACAACTCCGCCTTCCATCGGGATTAACCCGAGCTTGTCTCTCTGCTCGCACCGCTCGTGATCACAAAGCTCGCGATATCCTTGTTTTGGACCTTCGTGGGAAACATCCTTTGTACGATTACTTTGTGATCGCAACGGGTACCAGCCGTAGACAAATTCACACTCTGGCCGAGGAGATTGATGCGGCCCTTCGGCAAGTTGGGGATCACCGAGATGGAATTGAAGGTTATCAGGCAAGTAAATGGATTGTTCAAGACTATGGGGATATCCTGATCCACGTTTTCGATCCCGATACCCGCGATTATTACAAAATCGAAGAGTTATGGGACGATGCTCCGCGTATCGATTGGGAACGTGAAGGGGAATAATTTCCCGAGTCGATGCCCTGCGTATCGATTGGGAACGTGAAGGGGAATAATTTCTCAATTTGGTTGATAATCCCGCTACTAATTTTATCACCCCGCTTCATTCGTTTGGATGAATGGCAACAACTGTTTTCTCTGAGTCTGAGTATAGAGAGACGATACATACCTCCTATTTCCGATCAGCCATTTAAGACCAAACTCAGTAAGCGGATTTCTCGCATTGATGACCAAACACGTTAACTAGAGTGTTCCCTTGAATCATTTCAAATCATGGGAACAATTCCTATCATAACCCTATTCAAGGAACAAAAATAATGGCGGCAAATACCTTTGGTGAACGGTTTCGAGTCACAACAGCAGGCGTAAGTCATGGTCAGGGCTATTTGTGCATAATCGACGGCTGCCCGGCCGGTTTACCCCTTTCGGTCGAAGATTTATTACCGGATTTAGCGCGACGGCGACCCGGACAATCGAAACTCACTACCCAACGCGACGAGGCCGATCTGCCTGAAATTTGGTCCGGTGTTTTTGACGGAAAGACAGACGGAACACCAATCGGGATTATTTTTCGGAATCAAGATCAGCGTAGCGGAGATTATTCCGAAAATATCGAGAAATATCGGCCCGGCCATGCAGATTTCACCTTCGATGCCAAATTCGGATTTCGGGATTATCGGGGGGGGGGCAGG
>CAZFDX010000732.1:0-2372 GCA_964518325.1 uncultured Alcaligenaceae bacterium
AGTATCAACTGCCTGCAAATTTTAATTCCGTCTTTGGTCAGTCGTTGCCTGTATGGGAATCGCAAACCCCAAAAGGTATACTAAATATATAGGTGTTGTGTTCGTAAACTAATTGATGACATGCCATCACCCCCACCGCTACCACCGGCTCTCGATAAAACGGGTCCTTTTTTGTACGCACTGCGAAAAAGTCGCCTGATGAGTGAGAAGACACTGGCCGAGACACTGGCCCAAGCTCAGGGAACCGTTCGGAACAATCCCGAACAGCTCGCAGAGTTCTTTGTGCAAAAGGGGCACCTGACCCATTTTCAGGCCAACAAGTTACTCTCGGGGGTTTATAACGGCCTTGTTTTGGGCAATTACCATATCCTTTCTCCGTTAGGCAAAGGGGGTATGGGAACGGTTTACTTGGCCAAAGATATACGCAAACCTTCGGGCGGGAATCAATTAGTGGCCTTGAAAATTCTTCCCCCCAAAAAGGCCCGCGAAGAAGAACGCATGTTGTCTCGTTTCCAACGGGAAATGGAATTATGCCAACGGGTCGATCATCCCCATTTAACCAAGACCTACGAAGCGGGGATCATTCAAGGGGTTCCCTTTATTGCAATGGAGTATATTCGCGGGGTGAGTCTCCGTCAGAAAGTGACTGCGATGGGGCCAATGTGGTATGCGTGGGTGGCCCGTTATTTTGCGGAGGTGGCCGATGGCTTAAGCCATGCCCATGAACGCGGTTTGATTCATCGCGATTTGAAACCCTCGAATCTGATGGTAACGCCCAACGAACATGCCAAAATTCTCGATCTCGGTTTAGCCTTGAGCGTCGATGAGGAACTACCGGCAGATAAAGCGATCGTGGGGGGGGCAGGCTATGTGGTCGGTTCGATGGATTATATTGCTCCCGAACAAGTGAGCGATGCCACGGCCGTCGATGCTCGGGCCGACCTGTATGCCGTGGGGTGTTCCATGTATTTTGCCGTAACGGGGTCGCCCCCTTTTCCGGGAGGAACTTCGATTGAGAAAATGAAACGGCATCGGAACGAATATGCTCCTCCGGTCACGGATTTCAATCCGGCGATCCCCGTCGATTTTGCCCGTGTGATCGCCAAGTTGATGGAAAAAAATCCGGCCCAACGCTACAAGTCGGCCAAAGTTCTTCGCGAAGTGCTTCTCCCTTGGGGGGCGCAAGATACCTCCTTGCCTATGGATGTGAACCCCGATCAAACGGAAGCCGAAGTCGTTCACGAATTGGAATTGACCCAAGGGAATAGCGTTTGGGAATCGATTCCGCTGGCAGTATTTGTGGAAGGGAAGGAAGGCAAAACTTCCGAGACTTCCCGAAGTCGCGAACTACAAGCCTTGGCCAAAACGAAAACAACTCCCCCCCCACAGGAGGATACGCCCGAGAGAGACCCCTCGACCTCTCGGCGTCGCTATCTCCTTGTGATCGGGGCGATTTTGGTTTTTCTTCTGGGGATATGCGGGCTGAGTTCGGTCCTTGCTGTGATCGTTTTTGCATCGAAGGGACGATTGTAATATGAAACGATTTTTCCCGCTTTTGTGCCTTTTGATGACCCTTTGGGGATGCGGCAAAGACGATCCGGATAAACTTCGGGCAATCAGCCAAGCGGGCTATCAGGATGTTCGCCGCGTTATCCCAGAAAAAATTCCAGTCGATCAGCTCGTCCCAGAAAAAGGCCCCGAATCGACCCCCGTACAACATGTGCGCAGTCGGCTAAGTAACGATAAATATCTGAGTAGATTTTCAATCGAGGTTTCTGCCATCGAAAATGGGGTGAAACTCACGGGTCGCGTCCCCACCAAGGAGCATGCTCGGCGTGCCACCGAATTGGCGGAATCCACCGTCGGGGTGGAACAGGTGGTCAATGAACTTATGGTCGATTAATGCGCGTTGAAGGCCATTGAACTTGTAGTCGATTCATGCGCGTTGAAGGAAACGTTGGTGCGTGGCGGTCATTGCCATAATGGTGACCATTGAACTTATGGTCGATTTATTGAAGTCAGGGAAAATGTTCTGGCTGAAGGTTACCATTCTGGCTTGAATTTCAGGAACTGGTTCGTTTTGAACCACTTTGACGACGGCCATTCAGGCAAAAGTAACAATTTTGGCTTGAATTTCAGGTGTAATGAATAAATTTATTCCGCCCCGAAAGTGAATTTCCCAACTCCTCCCTGAGCCTTTTCGGAATGATTCCCTTTATCGGGTATATTTGCAAGGGTGGTATTGTGTGCAACATGACGATTCCACGGCCCTCGTTTAATCATCGGAGTATTGATGATGAGAACCGATCCGAATTGCCCGACCTCTGTGATCGTCGCCAACCCGATGAATCCCCCCCATCGTTTGCAAACTC
>CAZFDX010000733.1:0-3530 GCA_964518325.1 uncultured Alcaligenaceae bacterium
GGTTCACCGCATGCGATTGTGTTTGTGCATCGTCGGGCTGATCCTCGTGCTTGTGGGAAGCCCCATCTCTGCAAAGGTTTCGGAGTTACGGCTGGAACGCTTCACCAACCCCGAAGCCGTCGATGCCTTTGCTAATTGGCACTTGCTGAGCTTGGGACTCAGTTCGATTTCGGTACTGATCTCGTTTGTGGTTCTCGCCTTGGCAGGGTTTCTGACCTGCCCGACCTCGGCGGGCACTCCCGAAAAACCTCTTTCCTAAGTGATGCTCTTTCCTCTACCTTTTTTCTCAGTCCCCTTTCACGTTTCTTTCATGATCCCATCGTAATCATGATCCTATCAGAATCATCATCCATAAAATCATGACCATCCTCTCGGGGTAATCATCCATGAAATCGTGACCATCATCCCAGCGGTATCATCCTTAAAATCGATTATTCGTTGGCTTCCCAAGAATGCTCGGACCACCGAAAATGAGCTTTAGGTGGCGGTTTTATGAAGAGGTCCGTTACCACAGGTGTAAGGGGGGATTCAATGGCCAGCGATTGGGAGGCACTTCTGATGGAAGCCCGTTCGGGCAACAGCGAAGTGCTGGGGAGATTGCTTCAAGGTTATCGGTCGTATCTCCGGTTGTTGGCCGAGGTCGAAATTGGCCGACGCTTACAAGGGAAGGTGGACGCCAGCGATGTGATTCAAGAAGTGTTTCTCGATGCTCATCGCTACTTCCCACAATTTCGCGGAGAAATGGAGGCCCAATTCATCCGCTGGCTCCGCGAAATTCTGGCAGGGACGATAGCCAATCTGGTTCGGCGTTACTTGGGGACGAAAGCCCGTGATGTGCGATTGGAACAAGCCATCGCGGCCGATCTCGATCAATCCTCCCAAGCGTTGGGAGGGGTCGTGATCGATCCCCATAGTTCTCCCTCGCAACAGGTCGCTCAGGCCGAGCAGGCTTTTTTGGTGGCCGAAGCCATGGAGCAGCTTCCGGAGGATTATCGAAAAGTGCTCACCATGCGCCACCTCGAAGGCTTGACGTTCCCTGAAATTGCCAAACGCATGGATCGCAGTGTGGATAGTGTGGAAAAATTGTGGCTTCGGGGATTAGCGAAACTCAAAAAAACATTTGGTGAGGTTTCCGAATGAACTCAGCGAATCAATCCACCGAGGGCGATCCCCGCATCCTCCAGATTGCACGCCAATTTTTAGAGGAATTAGAAGCGGGTCACAAGCCGAAAATCGAGGATTACCTGAAACGCTACCCCAACATCGATGAATCGTTGGCAGAATATCTCGAAGGGGTCGAAATGGTCCACAACGCCGGCCAAGCGGTCCGCCCCCCCAAGGTATCCGATCCGATCCAAAATGTGACCCATTTTTTGAATGAAGAAGCCAAACCTTTGGGCGATTTTCAGATTGTCCGGCAGATCGGTCGGGGAGGAATGGGAGTGGTTTACGAGGCCATTCAACTTTCTTTGGGTCGTCGGGTCGCCCTGAAAGTGTTACCCTTTGCAGCCGCGTTGGATAACCGCCAACTACAGCGATTCAAAACCGAAGCCCATGCCGCCGCCCAGTTGCATCATAATCATATTGTGCCGGTTTATGCCGTCGGGGCCGAACGTGGCTTGCACTTTTACGCCATGCAACTGATCGAAGGGCAGACCCTTGATTGTTTGATTAAAGAATTACGCGGCGAGTCTGTGGCGACTGCGCAAGATTCCACCACCGAAGGAACCGTCCCTAACGCGAAAATCTCGACACAATCGCTCACCCAACCCAGCCGAACCCATAAACAACGCGATCATCATAAAAGTATGGTCCGCTTGGCGATTCAAGCCGCCGAAGCCTTGGCCTATGCGCATGATGTGGGGGTGATTCATCGCGATATTAAACCGGCCAACCTGATTGTCGATCACAAACAAAATATCTGGATTACGGACTTTGGCTTGGCGCAGGTCTCGACGAATCCGGGAATCACCGAATCGGGAGATATTGTCGGCACCCTTCGCTACATGAGTCCCGAACAGGCACGGGGGCAACGGGGCATCGACCATCGGACCGATATTTACTCTCTGGGGGCAACCCTTTACGAAATGTTGGTGCTCGAACCCGTTTTTCCAGGGCAAGACCGTAACGAGATACTGCACAAAATTTTCAACAGCGAACCTACTCCCCTGCGGCAATTAGATCGACCGATCCCGATTGAGTTAGAAACCGTCGTTCATAAATCGTTGGCGAAAGACCCCCATGATCGTTACGAAACCGCCAGCGATTTTGCCGCAGATTTACGACGATTCCTCGAAGGGCGACCAGTGCTGGCTCGGCGACCTTCGCTGATCGATCGGGTCAAAAAATGGGCACGCCGACATCCCGGAATCATCGGCACGACCGTATTGATTTTGTTTCTGGGTGTGGTTGGTTTGGCGACCACAACGGGGATGATCGCTCGGGAACAATCGAAAACCCAACAAGTTCTAGATGATCTGAAGGCAGAGCAAACCAAAACGCAACAAGCCCTCGAAGAAGCCCATCGCGAAAAGATGGCCGCCGAACAACGCTTTGCCTTGGCCCGACGTTCTGCCGATGAATTGATTAAACTCAGCGAAGAAGAACTGGGAGATGACCCCATCTCGCAGGGGTTTCGCAAACGGGTCTTGGAATCGGCTTTGGCTTACTACCAAGAACTCATTGAAATTCGTCGCGGCGACCCCAATGCCCAAAATGATTTGGCCATCACTCGCGATCGGGTCAACCAAATCTTGGCCGACCTGACCGTTCTTCAAGGAGCAGGAAGCATCTTTTTATTAAACGAACCTTTCGTTTTGGATGATCTGAAAGTGGTCGAACCTCAACGATCCATGATTCGGGAATTTGTGCAACGATTCCGAGAAAGTGGGCAGGAGATGTTCCGCGACTTTCACCGTCTTAAAGAAGAAGAACGACGACAACGATTCTTGGAGCAAGCCCGCCATGCCGAGAGTGAATTATCGCGGATTTTGTCTGCCTCTCAGCAGCAACGTATGAAGCAATTGGTTCTGCAATCGCAAGGGATTCGGGCGTTGCGAGACCCCTCGATCGCCAACCTTCTGAAATTGACCCCCGATCAACGCGAAAAACTTCGGGCCTTAGAGTCAGAGCCGTTCGCCATGAGAATGGATTGGGGTGGCCCCCCCCCCTCGGGACCTCGAAAGGGGGGATTCATGGCCGAAAAAGGAGGCTTCGGTGAAAAAGCGGGCTTCGGTGAAAAAGGGGGGGGCTTCGGCGAACGTGGAGGACCCTACGGAAAATTTGGCGGTTTCGGTCCCGAAGGGGGACGACTCATCTACGAAAAAGCGATGGCCATCCTCACCACCGAGCAAAAAAACAAGTGGCGGGAAATGATCGGCGAACCTCTGATCGGGATTTATGGGAAAGGCCCCCCCCCCAAGAAGAAAGACTAGACGAAACAATCAAAAAAAATTCATTTGAACACGACCTTGCAGAATCCTTCTCGGGGTCAATTTTACTACAGGAATCAGTCATGAAGAGTTTGCGAT
>CAZFDX010000734.1:0-1619 GCA_964518325.1 uncultured Alcaligenaceae bacterium
CCTTGAGAGAGATTGCACGCAACAAAGATGCCCAACTTCCCGAATTGAGATCGATCAAAGAAAATGGATAGGATTGTCACTGCGAGAGCAATGCACTTCTACTAGGAACCTTTCTTACCTGCGCCCACCTTCTTCGAGGAAAATCGGCGTTGACCTTGTCGGAGAGGGCCTCCTTCACCAATCTTCTTTTGTAATTGTGGATTAAAGCCACGGGGTTTGGGATGCGGCTGATTTTGCCGTGCAGGCTTAGTAGGGGCATCTGGGGCATGATGAGGTTTTTCGCTTTCCACAATTGGGGCCGAAGATTCATTCTGCACGCGAGTCAACGGGTGCTGCGGTTTCGCTTTACGATCGCGTTTGGATTTGCGATCGGTCAAAGAAGAAAATTCTCTTCGTGGGCTGGTGGAGTCCTCGGAAAGGTGCCCCGAACTGGGGGTGGAATAATCGAAATCATCGAGTTTCAAGCGGGGGATTTTCTTACCCAATTGGCGTTCAATGCGAGAAAAACGGCCATTTTCTTCCGGCGAAATGAAGATCATGGCTTGCCCCGAATCGCCCCCGCGTCCGGTGCGCCCGATGCGGTGAACATATTCTTCGGGGGCTTCGGGAACATCGGAATTCACGACATGGGTTACATGCCGAATATCAATCCCTCGGGCGGCAATGTTGGTGGCCACCAAAACGCGATAGACCCGATCTCGAAAACCTTGCATGGCCCGCGCCCGCTGGCTGGGAGTGCGATTGCTATGAAGTTCACCCACATCGTGCCCCGCATTATGAAGCCGACGGGCCAGTTTCTTCGCCGCGTGTTTCGTTCGGGTAAAAACGAGAACCGAAGGATCATCCAGACGTTCAAGCAAATGTTCCAAAAGGGCCGATTTTCGTGCCGCAGGGACCGGATAGGCCGTGTGCGAAACCGTTGTGGTCAGGGTTCCTTGTTTGGCGATTTCAATTTGTTTCGGTTCGCGAACCAAGGAACGGCCAATCTTGGCGAGTTCCGGTGGCATGGTGGCAGAGAACATCAGGGTTTGACGTTCCTTGGGCAATTGGGCGATGATGTGTCGAACATCGGGGATGAATCCCATGTCGAACATTTGGTCGGCTTCATCAATCACCAAGGTGCGTAGTTGTTGTAAGGAAAGGGTTCCTTCTCGCAGGAAGGCCAGCAAGCGACCCGGAGTGGCGATGATGAGGTCCGCTCCGTCGCGGAGTTTGCGTTGTTGCAAGGGAATGGGTTCTCCCCCTATCACCACCACTGCACGCAATTTCAGTCCACGAGCCAAGTTCCGAAACACGTCTTGAATCTGTTGGGCCAACTCGCGGGTGGGGGTCAGAATCAGGGCTTTGACTCCTGTGCAGGGACGATTTAACATCCCTTCGATTATCGGCATCAGGAAGGCGCCTGTTTTACCGGTTCCGGTTTGAGCCAATGCGATCACGTCCGACCCAGAACGAATCGTGGGAATCGCCTGAGCTTGTATCGGTGTGGGGTCATTAAAGCCTAAACTAATGATGTTGTTAAGGAGAGAGGTATGTCAACCTACTTGTTGAAGAGACATTAAATTCTCAAAAGACTTTCTCTTATACACATCGCCTAGCCCACGAGACCTTACTAGCTC
>CAZFDX010000735.1:0-10784 GCA_964518325.1 uncultured Alcaligenaceae bacterium
TGATAAGGGGCGCGGAAGGAACGGCACAATAACGGCCCATTGACTTGCGGTCAGGTCGGTAGGAAGAGGGTTGAGCATCGGAGGTCCCATGAACGTTCCTCTGCCAACTCACGGCCTTGACGGCCGGTTCGAGACTCACACGGGCCACGATTTCTTCCAAAGCTCGATCGTTCCGTTCCATCGCCAGAATCTCTGCCATCACAAGGTTATTTCCTTCAGCAGTATCTTGGCTGGACATTCCTTGCAGGGTCAAGCGCCCATGTCCGTTGACGTGTCGCAGAAGAATCCGGCGAATCAAGGTATCCTGATCGGGGGTTGTTTCCACCCGTAGCCGATAAAACGTCTCGACATCGGCACTCAAAGAGGTTTTGGTGTGAGCATCGATCCAGCGTGTGATCGGGCGTAGTCCCATGTGAACCAGAAGGACACCTGCTGTGCCGATGAGAGCTTCCAAAGGGAATCCCGCCCCAGAAAGAGAGCCGACCGCGCCACTACACCAAATGGTTGCCGCTGTGTTCAACCCTCGCACGTTAAGCCCTTCACGCACGATTACCCCCCCCCGAGGAACCCTAAACCACTCACGACCTGAGCGGCAATCCGAGTGGGGCTGGCTTCGCGATCGGTCAGCGTGGAAAGACCAACGAAGAGGGCCGCTCCCAAGGCGACCAAGGCATTGGTCCTCAGCCCCGCAGTGTGTTGACGCCACTGCCTTTCGAGGCCAATCATCACCCCCATCGCCAGCGCCGCCAAAGTATGGATCGTAAATTGAAGCAGCAACATCCAACACCTCCTTTGGGTTACAGCCACATTCCATAGCGACGGATATACCAGCGTTTGACCAATTGGGTGAGGAGACAGTAACAAAATAAAGTCGCTGCCAGCCATGGGAAATAAGCCAAGGGCAACGGAACCATTCCCACGGCCTCACCTAGGGGACTAAACGGGACAAAAATTCCAATCCCCATTACGACCAAGGTCAATGTTAACAGCGTGGGGGCCGCGACCACGATTTGTATCGCAGACGAGGTTGGTTTGCTCGCTTGATCGAGTGTTGAGACGGACATGAGAAAATCTCCTTGATCCACCGAAGCCCGAAGGATTTCGTTCTGAGTTTTAAACGCAATTGATGTGCCGAAAAGTCAAAAGAAAAAATAAGCTGTACACAAGCAACCTGTATCTTTCCGAGAGATCATACGGGTTTCAACAAATCATTGCGCAAAACCTACGTAAGGTAACACACGGAATCTACTTGTTTTGGAGAAAATCATTACATAATTCGTTGTTAAGATCGTTCCTTGAATTGATCCGGAGCGTTTGCAAGATGTATTTCTTGACAATGATGCCGTATCGTCAGCGTATCCAACCACCTGTGTTGATTGTAATCGCTACAATCAATTCGGACCTGCTTTAGCAAGGTGGAATTTGCCTGACGATCTTTAGCGAAACGAATACGCTGCTGCTGACAAGTTCAGGCCCAATTCATTTCCTTTTTTCGACCCAATTCATTTTCTATTTTCCGGCTCGATTGATTTTCTTTTTTCCGAGCGATCGATTCTGGCGAGGAAACCGGACTTTTTACTTCCCGATGTCTATACTAAATCTGTAAGTTAGCCTTGAGAGACCTTCCGAATTATGATTCACATTCCTGCTTTACGTTTAGGCAAGCCTTACGTCAGCTCCGATAAGGCCACCTTGGTGCATCACGTCACGGGGGAGCCTGTTGCCGAGGTCAGTCAGCTGACCAGTGTGGCTATCGGTCGCGATCTTTACAAAATGGAACTGGCCAAGAAAGAATTGTCGGCCATTCCGGTGCGTGACCTTTTCGACATGTACAAAAAGGCAGCCGACTACTTTGCCAATGGCACGCTTCCCGTAGGGGATCAAGAACAAACTTTTGATGACTACATTCGCTGTTTGTCGGCCACGACCGGTTCGCCGATGGTTTTTTGCCGTCGCAATGCCGCTAAGGTCGAGTATGTGCTGCGGAATGTGGAGGAAGTGCTTGGGGGGCTGACACGCGGGCTGGATTTGACCGTGTTGGATACCGGTTACAAAGTCCAAAACGGGCGGATGGCCGCCTTTTACCCGACCACGAACGCCTTCGGTGCGATTCTGCCAAGTAACTCACCGGGGGTTCATTCGCTGTGGGTGCCAGCGATTGCCCTGAAAACTCCGCTCGTTCTCAAACCGGGCCGCGAAGAACCTTGGACCCCGTTCCGTGTGCTTCAGGCTTTCCTCAAGGCAGGGATACCCGCCAGTGCGTTGAACTTTTTCCCGACCGATCACGGAGGGGCCGCAGATATTCTCCGTTTAACCGGTCGATCGATGCTCTTTGGCGATGCACGCACTACGGACCCCTACAAGAACGATCATCGAGTGGAATTGCACGGACCCGGTTTCTCCAAGATTCTCATCGGAGACGACTACGCCGATCGCTACGAAGAATTTTTGGATGAAATCGTCGAATGTATTGCAGCCAACGGGGGCCGTTCGTGTATCAACGTCTCGGCAGTGTGGACCCCGCGTAACGGCCAAGCCCTTGCCGAAGCGATTGCCAAACGCCTTGCCAAGGTCGAAGCCAAACCTTGGGATGATCCGAACGCTCAATTGGCTGCCTTCGCGAATCCCGCCGTGGCCGAGGCTCTTTCGGGCATGGTAGATGAGGGGTTGAAAACACCCGGAGCCGAAGATTTGACCGAAAAATTCCGAGGTTCGCCCCGTTTGGTTCGGGAAGGCCGTTGTGCTTGGGTTCTCCCGACAATTGTGAAAGTGAACTCGCCGGACCACCCCTTGGCCAACAAAGAATATCTTTTCCCCTATGCCAGTGTGGTTGAATGTCCCCAAGATGATATGCTAAAACAAATCGGGCCGACGTTGGCTGCCATGGTGTTGACGGACAATCCGGAATGGATTGCCTCGATCCATGCTTGTCCATTGATCGAACGACTCAACATCGGTCCTGCACCAACGACCCGGCTGACTTGGGATCAACCGCATGAAGGCAACCTCTTCACGCATCTTTACCGTCAACGAGCATTTCAACAGGCAACCGGCCGTGCCGCTACCTCCGTTTGATTTTACTCCTTTGAATCGGGTGATTTGTGGACCGGGAACGCTCGCCAGACTGGGCGAACTCACCAAAGAACTGGGAGGCAGCCGCGTTCTGCTCGTTACCGATCGGGGCTTGCTTCATGCAGGGCACCCACAACGGGCCGAAAAGTCCCTACGCGATGCAGGACTCGAAGTTTTCGTTTACGACGAAACTCACGAAAACCCCAGCTCCAAAGAGGTCGCCCAAGCCACTGCCTTTGCCAAGCAACATCAAATCGATTTTATTGTGGCCGTGGGGGGGGGCAGCGCTATGGATTGCGCCAAAGGGATTAATTTTATTTATACCAATGGCGGCACCATGGCCGATTACAAAGGTTTCGGCAAAGCGACCAAGCCGATGCTCCCTTCAATTGGTGTGCCGACCACCGCAGGAACAGGATCGGAAGCCCAAAGTTACGCGCTAATTTCCGATGAGAAAACCCATCTCAAAATGGCCTGTGGCGATAAAAAGGTGGCCTTTCGGATCGCTATTCTCGATCCGGAATTGACGTTATCGCAGCCCCATTTTGTGACGTCGGTCACAGCGATTGATGCGATTGCCCATGCCGTTGAAAGTTACGTCTGCACGAAACGGAATCCCGTTTCGGCGATGTATTCGCTTACGGCGTGGCAATATTTGGAACCGAATCTACCGATTGTTTTACAGGACCCCTCGAATTTACCCGCCCGCCAAGCCATGCAAGTGGGTTCGCATTTTGCAGGGGTCGCCATCGAAAATGCCATGTTGGGTATTACTCACTCGTGTGCTAATCCGCTGACAGCCCATTATGGCATTACTCACGGCACCGCGATCGGCATTCTGCTTCCTCATGTCATTCGCTTCAATGAAAGTGCCACCCCTCTATATGCCGATTTAGCCCGCTCCCTGAAACCGATACGGGGGGAATCGCCGGGCGAAACTTTGGCCCGAAAAATCACCGAACTGGTGCAAATGACCGGTCAACCAACTCGACTGCGTGATTTGGAAGTTTCCGAAAGTATCCTTCCATTGTTGGCATTGGAAGCCAGCGAACAATGGACGGCCAAGTTTAATCCCCGACCGGTCACCGAAGGGGATTTACTCACGGTCTATCAAGCCGCTTGGTAGGTCCATCAAGCCGCACGGTAAAGCAACGGCTCATGATGAATCGAACTGTCGTCTTTCGGTTGAGTGAACTTCATTCTGATCGTCAGATAGATAGACATCTTTTTGAGAGGGGAGGGGTTTCGTTATTGGTGCAGCGCCCACCATGTCGGATCGTGTGCGCGAAAAAAGGACCGTCGGGAGATTGTGACCACATCACCAAACTCGAAACCATCTTAGCGATCTTTTTTCGCCAAACTCAACAAGGTTTCATGAACCTCGGTCAGATTCCCGATAATGACCAACATTCGATAAGAATAATCCCCAGTGGCGATCCCTTTGGGATCACGCACACGAAATACACAATTCCACTTCACAACTTGTTCGGCCTTGAAGCGGAATCGTCCATATCCGAGATTTTCATAGCCGCGAGAAGGTTGATCGGGAGAAAAAATTCCCATCGCGTGGGTCTTTGCAGGCACGCTAAAAACGATGGGATGCTTTTGTTCTCCCGGTCCGTCGCTTAACTCCTTCAACTTTCCCGATTCTAGATCGACACAGTAAAAGTCCGAAAACTCTTTTGGCATGTAACCCGTTAGTGCCTCGAATTGCCCATAAGTGTGATGTTCTTTGGGCACCGTAAATGTGACCTGATAATCTAACACATTTGCGAATTTTTGATAACCCAAAGTCACTTTCTTGGTGAGAAGATGGTTCGAGAGAATTTCTCGATTCAACGCGGGCCGATTGTTGGATTTTTCGCCGGGCTTCAGCCAAAAGGCCATTTGGGTTTGGGTTTCAAGGGTTGTATCCGTAACCTTTAATTTCAGTAACCGACTCGTCGAGGTTTTGCCAACTCCGTCAGCCCGAGAGCCGGCCTCGGTGGGATTGTAGCACTCGGCCCAAAAAGGAGTTTTCTCAGCACAATCGAAGCTCGATGCCGATTGTAACTGACGCCCATGATCGGTACTATCGATAAATTCTTTCCCCTTCCAAGTGAGGGAGTGAATCGCGCCAGCAAGCCGATCTGTCGTTGTCAGGACCAATTCCGAGCCGTTCACCTTACGGCGAATCACAGCATCTCCTTTTACGGTTGCTGTTTGTGCCATTAATTCCGAAGCCCACCATGGGAACGAAGCCCACATCAAGAAACGTCGTCGCGTGCAGTTTTTCATTCCCAAATTTTATGACAATCTAAGTGAGTTCCACTCCCCTAAGAACAACCCAAAATAAAATTCCACTCTCACAGGTGCAGCAGAGTATTCCCTCTTGAACCAGCGGATTACCCTCATGCTGAATCACTCACGGACTCACTCACCGGCTGTTTGATAAAAAGGAATAGCAATGCTTCACGGGTTCCAACTAACGGAAAATACCATTGCGAAACATTTTCCCACTTGGTTTTGACTCAAGCCAGTGAACGGAATCGATAGAGTTCCGTGAGGCGGTAACCGGTATATCTGCCGAGAAGAAATTGCCCTGCCAAGACAACTCCGATCGCCTCCGGGCCTTCGAGAAATTGCCTTCGTAGAGTTTCCCAACTAATCAATAGGGCAATCGCCCCTGCAAGGGCCACCGTGTGAAATAAGGTCCAAAAGCTACTGCGCATCCCTTCTTCTTCTTCCATCAACCAAAAGCGTTCGATCATTCCGGTCAAGATCACCAAAGGAAAGAGGCGAAAATAGCGAGAAGCCGGTGTGCCTATTTGGTGAGAAACGAAGATCACTCCGAGTAAGATCAGACAAACAAACGTCAAAAGAACGGCAGCCCGTGGGACTTGCAGCAAGTAGAAATTGACCAACGAGCGACGAATCAGCCAGCCAAAAAACAAGACCGCCAGAATAATCGGCACCCCCCACAGGCTTTGGGAATCGCGGAAGGCCAAGGCCAAAATCGCAGGGGTAAAAGTGCCATAGGTTGGCAGACCCACCACGTTGCGGAACAAGGCACAAACCAAAGCGCCAATCGGCAACAAGAGGAGAAATTCTGCCAATTCGCGATCGGCCTCGGGAAGAGAGGTCACACGACAGGCCCACAACCATTTCCCTAGGGTCGATTCGCTATCCGATTGCCAACGCAACGCCCGAATCAGAAGCGATAGCCCCACTAAGATGACGGCCACCCACAGAACCGAGGTTCGCCGTGGCCCAAAATTCGTCTGCGTTGCCAGATCATTCATGCTTATGAGGTCCGTGAAAGAGAGGGGATTTTACGCACCGGCCAACTTGAGAGATTGAACCCATTTCCTTTCTCGTTCGATTTCTTCTTCGGAAAGTCCCCCCGCCCGATGGAATTCGGCCCGCACCGATTTTCCTGTTGTTTGATCGATCGCCGTGACATGAATCAGCCCGTTGGCCGATACCGAACAGGTTACCTCTACGGGCGAGCCTTTGGGGAGATGGGCGGGTATTTCTTCGATCCAACATTCTCCAACGGGAATGCAGGCATCGGCTTGAGTGGCTTCCCCTTGAAGTAACCGAACACGCACGCGGCTTTGACCTTCCGAGACCGTGCGATAAACACGGCTGGCCGAGGCGGGTAATTGCGTATTTTTGGCGATCAAGACATCCGAAATTTTTTCCCGTTCCGAGCGAACTTCCACCCCCAAACTATGTGCAATCACGCTGATTTCAATGACGTTTTCCAACGCTTGGCGAGCTTCGGCGGTCATTCCCGAGTTCGCTTTCTTCGCGGAAGCAATCCCTGCATGAAGGGCCGCCCCCGCGCGACCACTTCACTGACGGCTAACGAAGTATCGGGGTCTTTTCCGCTCACCTCTTTGAGCATTTTTCGGCACATGGGCATATGGGTCGATCCGCCCACCAACAAGACCCGATCCACCTTATCCCAAGTGAGATTCGCTTGCCTTAAAACCGAAGTGGTGGTTAAACGGGTCCGCGTGAGCAGATCGCGTGTCAAGGTTTCGAACTCGGTTCGCGAGATCGGTACGGTCAGTTTTCGCCCGTCGTGGTTGCAGGTAATGCTTGCTTGTTCGACCTTGCTGAGAGTCCGCTTGGCCCGCTCGCAAGCAGCGTATAGCCCCACTTTCGTTTGTTCGTCATTGCGAGGGTCTTCCCCAAACTTTTCGGCAAAGCGTTTCGCAACGAACTCGGCCAAGCGATCGTCCCAATCGCGTCCCCCGAGGCGGACATCTCCTTCGACTCCGAGAACTTGGAATCGTTTGGGAGTGAGCTTCACAAGGGTCACATCGAATGTCCCCCCCCCCAGATCATAAACCAACACGGTTTGATTTTTCTGGGTTTCGTTGGAGCGGAACGAATAGGCCAAAGCGGCGGCACTCGGTTCATCGAGAATATCGATCACGTTCAGGCCGGCGATGCGGCCGGCATCTTGGGTGGCTCGTCGGCGGGTATCATCGAAGTAAGCGGGCACCGTGATTACGACACCATCAATTGGCCCCACATGCGCTGCCGCATCCAAACTGAGTTGTCGAAGAATGATTGCCGACAAGGTTTCGGGTCGGAATGAACGCCCTGCCACGGCACGGCCATAATCGGAATAGCCCATACGTCGTTTGATTAAGGTCGCGACCCGATCGGGATGTTCTTGGGCCACATCCAAAGCGGCCTGACCGACCACGGCCATATCCGGATCGAGCAGTAAGACCGCCGAAGGAGTGAGCATTTCCCCATCGCGATTCGGTAAGGTTACCGGACGCCCCCGATCATCAAGGGCCGCGACTGCGGAATAGGTTGTTCCCAGATCGATCCCAATCACCGACATAGAATCACTCGTCTGCTGAGGATGTGAAGGAATTTTATAGGAACAACGGTCCAACACGAAGGTTTGTGAGTTGATCGCCTCTCAAGAATTCGGTTTTTATTACTTGAAGAGGAAGAGAGGGAAGGCGGGGAAAATTTTTCGTTCCGGATGAGGTGGAACCACATATCGAGTTGGGAATCGAAAGAGATGAAACCAGATAACAAGCCACAAATCAACACGGATCAACACCAATGAACACAGCCAAAACCGGTGATACAAAACCTTTCTTGTGGACCTTGCGCCCGTTTTTGACCCCTAGTACGGACCTCTTGAAGCTGGGTTTATCTGTGTTCGTCGGTGGCTGTTGTACAAACCCGTTGTTACTATCACCCCTCAATAAAATAAGTTAATGACCAAGGAGAATTTCTCGAAATGAAACGACTTTGTTATTTACCTTTCACCCTTGTTCTTACCCTAGGCTGTTCGTTGAATCCTCCAGATGCGACGAATGGGAAAGGGGGGCATGCTCATCCCGTACCGGCTTTTTCGCTGACGGAACGAAGTGGCCAAACCGTCACCAACGAATCGTTAAAAGGAAAGGTCTGGGTCGCCAGTTTCGTTTTCACACGTTGCTCGGGTCCTTGTCCTTCGGTGACGGGGACGATGGCAAAATTGCAAAAAAGCCTTGCCGATGTCGAGAATTTCCGCTTGGTCACCTTTACCGTCGATCCCGAACGGGATGATCCTCAAGAACTTGCCAATTACGCCAAGAACTTCTCGGCTGATCCGGTCCGTTGGCTTTTTCTTACCGGTCCCGAAAAGGAAGTCCGCACCTTACTCAACGAAGGATTTAAGATCGAAGCGAACCGCAACCCGACCGCTACCGAAGTGGGGAAGGAATTCGATCATAGCACGCGGCTTGTATTGGTCGATCAGAACGGCAACATTCGAGGTTACTTCGATGGCAAACCCCCAGAAGATCAACAGTTGATGCCTCGCTTTCAAGAGAATCTTGACCGGTTGGCGAAAGAGGTTCGGGCACTGGTCAAAACGGGCTCCTGACGGATTTATTAGAAATGATCCGACGACGAATCTTTAGGCGGTTGGTTGTGTCGGTAGCGTAGATGGTAGCGGCCTCGGCTCCAGTGTGGCTCTTGTCTCTTGCGGGAATGAATCAAAAAGAGGTCGGATTTTGGGGAGCGAACTTACGGAATGCCCCGAACGATTTTCGGCCCCAAGAAATTCGCTATTGGCATGGGAAGCCTTTTCCAAAGCTGGATCATTCTTCCATATTTGGGATTGTCGGTCCGCAGATCGGCGGCAGCTCCCTTCAAATGATATTGCCAAATCGCAGGGGATTCCTCGGCCCCCCATTGTTTTTTGAACTTGTAGGTGTTACCGTCCTTCGTCGCTCGACCAAAATCAAAGACCCGTTGTTCCCGCTGAATGGCTCGATCGATCAAATTCCAGTAGAGGAGCATATTCGGCGAGAGGGGATTATATTCCCTTAAACAAGAGGCACTCGGAACCTCCGTGACTTGCGAGCCATGAACGAGCAAGGCCCCCCCCACCGGTTTCCCCTGATGTCGAACCAAACAAAATTCGGCATCGCTTGGAAAGTAATGGATAATCGCAGCAAAAAGACGCTTGGAATAAACGGGGGTCCCAAGGTCACGCATATTCCGAGCAAAGACAAAATAAAACTCATCGAGAAGTTCGGTAGTGCCCCAATGACAGGTCAAGCCGCTGCGTTCCCCCTTGCGAACTTGATTGCGCACCTTAGGCGAAAGTTCTTCCCACAAAGGCCCCGGAAAGTCCGGAAGAGTCAGCCGCATATGAACCTTGTTGGATCGGGTGCCGTTCAAACTTTCGTGAAGGATAGGGGTTTCGTGCCGAAGCTCCAAATGCCGGCTATGGAGCGTCTGGGAAAGTTTGACCCCTTCTTGTACAAGGATGGCACGCGATTCCGGATCATTCGAGAGGACCCCCCCCACATTCAGATAGGGTAAGCTCACCAAGAATCGTCCAAACAAGGAGGATTTAACCGACACAAGCGGCAGAATTCCGGTCGTTTGCTGATTGCGATAGCTCTCTAAGACCAATGGAGTGTGCCCCATCCCCTCCCGAAGGACATACAACCATAAGGGGTGATGTGCGGGATGCCCTCGGCCCAATTGCTCGCTCCACTCGGTCAGGCGTGGGAGAGCTTGAGCGAGGTCCCCACCACTGAGAATTCGGGTATTTAATCCATTCATAAGGGGTCCATCTCGGTGTGAATTTGCAGTGTGTCCGTGAAAGGGGGGAGACCATCGCTCGCCGACTATTGCTCCCCGACTATCGCTCTCTGACTATCGCTTCCATGCCAGCGTTATCAGACTCTCACTCGGGAGCAAAATGGGGGCGAAACCACCTCGGCTGGGGTCACGGAGCGGGGAAGAGGAAATTTTTCCCAAGGAAATAGACCAGCAAAGTAACCCCCGTGGCCGCCAAGAAAATCAGAATCGGCACGGTCAGGCTCGTTCTTGGGGGATCATCGAAAGTCGCTTGCCCCGGTTGGGTGGGGGAAACAATCCCTTGTGGGGGAGTGGTACCGGAAGCAGTTGGTGGCGGAGTCGCTGTCATCGGGTCTGCGGTAGCCACCCGATAAGCCGCAGGGGGCGGAGGCAATTGGAACGGCGGATTGAAACTGGTTCGATCGACGCGGGTTCGAGTCGGTGGAACCGCCGTAGGAGCCACAGAGGGAGCCGGTGCTGCCGGAGCGACAGAGGGAGCGACCGCAGGAACGGCATAAGCTCCCGCAATCGGTGTCGGTGGGAGCGGCGAAGGGGCTGGCATCGCAGTCCGAGGCGCCGGTACGGAAGAAGGTCGCGCCGGTGCCGGTGCCGCC
>CAZFDX010000736.1:0-6520 GCA_964518325.1 uncultured Alcaligenaceae bacterium
TTTTTGTTTTAAATAACTCCGAACCCCCCGAAGTCCACCCCGAGTAGATCGACGGCACCGTCAGATTTGGATCAGAGACAGGCCCGTTCACCCTGTCAAACCCGATGCCTAATCGACTCGCAATCAAACCTGTCAAACCCGATGCCTAATTGGCTTACAATCAAACTCCCTCACCTCATTCATTACCCTTAACATGAGCCTACCTTTTCAGGGTTTCCTGATTTCCTTAAGATTTGTCGTTGTCATTTCTAAGCCTGAGTTTTCCCTTTCGGGTTTCGGCAAACTGTTAAACTTCTTGGGAGTTCATAGCGCACCTATTCCTCGGGGCGGCAAAATCCTTACGGTTTCGGCAAACTGTTAAACTTCTTGGGACTGGCAAAATCATCGGGGTCATCAGGCTCGGTCGGATTCAGTGGCGTTTGCGGAACAAACGGGGTTTTCACACCAATAGGAATGGGCCGCCCCAAGGCATCTTTAATCGCGGATGGCATCGGTGCGGGGGCATCCTCTGCGAAGGGGCTTTCCGGACGAGTTTTCTTCACGGGAATCGATCCCCCCGCAGGGAAAACCGGCGTCGCTGGTATTGTTGTGGGTATGGGCATCACGCCCGATTTCTCGAAGGGGTCTTTTTTCTCAAACGGGTCTTTTTTCTCAAACGGGTCTTTGGTTGAACTTTTCGCAGGAGGTATTTCAAAAGATTCCCCAATCGAGGGTAATTTTTGTGGGTCTTTTTCACTCGGATCGGTCGCGGGTGAAATCGGTTTATCCAAGGCAACAGCAATGGCAGGGGGTTCGGGCGTCCCTTCCGGAGCTAAGGCCCAACGGGCCCAGCTATTCAGATTTTCAATAGCTGCCTTTTGCTTATCACGCAAAGGGGGATCGCTAGCATTGCCATGAGGTAAAATGGCATACACAAGCAGGGGGCTTTTCTCAATCTTTTCGCGGTTGAGTTGTCGTAGGGCCGCCTGCAAATTATTCATCATCCCCTTACGGCCACCGGTGCCATCCAATTTGAAGGCCCCTTCATACTTACCGGCACCATGACAACGAAAACAGGCATTGAGCAAAATGGTATTCACTTGGGTAGCAAAGGTGTTGAACGATTCCGTGTTATAAGTAATCGGTGCAGGGGGTTCAATCACCTTCAACGAAGCCGGTTCGGTGCTTTCGGCCTTGGCGGGGATCACCTGCGAATCGGTTTTGGTTTCCGCTTTCTGAGGTGGTCCCAACCATTCCAAGAAATCCCTCGCCCGACGAAATCCGGGCCGCATCCGAAGGGCCGTTTCCGCCTCGTGGCGGGCTTGTTCTCGCAGACCGAACCGTTCACACCAAAAAGCCAAACGCATTCGCTCATCGGCATCACGCAGATTCGCTTGCTCTTGCATGATTTTGTAGGCCGCTTCTTTGCTCGGCAGAATCCGCTTGACCCTATCGGCACTGATCGAGATTTCCCCCCCCCGATCGAGCTTGATGAGGTACCCCTGTGTGGTTCGAGAAATGTTCCCTTCAAACAGGTTATCGTTATCGAGCAAAATAACTCGTGCTTCCTGCTCACTTCCCCAGAGTAACGGAGAATTGGAAAAGAGAACTGCGAGTATCAATGTGGTCAGGAGATTCGTTTTCATAGTCCCCTGCTCATACCAAGCGTTTCCGAGTTGTCAACGCAAGACTAAGCAAAAGCCACCTAACGATCCTCCAGAAAAGTCAGAATAGGGGATTCAGGAAAGGGAATCGTTGAATCGTTGACCTCGGAGATTCCGAAGAGCAGGCCTAGGGGATTCAGACACGTTGACGTTGAGAATTCCGAACAGATAAACTCGGGAATTTAGGAAAGGGAAAAGATTCCACTGCGCTCAATGGGATACATTCTGGGCGCGACCCAAGAAGCTATTTTTCTTCTTTGATCTCGGCCCGTTGGGCTTGTTCGTGTTGAGCAAAAGCTGCCTGAAGCCCCAAGAAAAGTCGTTTGGCCGTAGCGAAAGACATGATGACCCGATTGGTGATTTTGACCGGTTCGGTAGTCGTTTGTCCCGTAGGGGTGGCCATGACAATACCCGAATGAAAGCCGAAATCGATCAGCAATTCTTCAAAGGTTCCTGCCACCCGTATGAAATTGCTATACGAAGTATGCAAACCACTGGTATCCAACTCCAAGGGGCGAGCCAAGGCATTGGGTAAAACAGGAACAATCGCATTGGAAGGTTGCGAAGGAGTCATCGGAGTACCTCACGATTCAACACTATTTCCCCGAAAAGACATGCCCCGAAATTTCCATCGGGATGGCATAAACCCCCGTGCGAGCAGTCACATACAGCACCTTGTTATCCTTGCCCGCAAAGGTCACATTCGCAGGGTGTTCGGGTACCTTAATAATACCCAATTTTTGCCCCTTGGGATCAAAAACTTGCAACCCCAAAGCGGTCGTGATGTACAAATTCCCTTTGACATCGACGGTTAAACCATCGCCCCCCCCCTTGCCTTCGAGGGTACAAAACACCTTCTTTTTGCCAACTTTGCCAGGGGCTTCGATGGGAAATGCCAACATCTCCGGCGAGCTTGAAGGAATCACATACAGGGTCTTCTCATCGGGAGAAAGAATAATCCCGTTGGGGTTGGGAAGGTCTTCATCAAATAATCGTGTGACGGTCCCTTTGTTGTCGATGTAATAGAATGTGCGTATTTTCTGCGGGAATGGTTTGGGGGCATTGTATTCCGGATCGGTGAAGTAAATCCCACCCGATTTATCAATCACTAAATCGTTAGGGGCATTAAACCGGACCCCGTTAAATTTATCGGCCAGAACCCGCCTTTTACCATCCATCGAGTAGGCGACCACTTGCCCTTCCATCTCGCAGACAATCAGTTCCCCTTTGGCGTTGAACATCAGACCGTTCGCTTTGTTCGATTGATCGGTAAAGGTCGAGAGTTTCCCGTCCTTGTCAATCTTGTGAATTTTGTTGTTGGGAATATCGGTGAAGTAGACGTTGCCCTGTGGGTCCGCTGCGGGGCCTTCGACGAATTTGAAATCGCCAAAGAGTTTTTTGGCAGGTCCCACAGGTCCTAGGCCTGCAATTTTATCGCTGGGTTCTTCGGCTTGTAGAACAAACCAACCCGACAAAATGAGCACAAGGGTCATTCGATACATCAGAGTTGACTCCATATAGGTGAGATGGTGAATAGGATAATAGCCAAAGCCGTTTCGCAAAGCCGTTTTTTCAAGGAGAGAAGATGAACCGGTGCCGTTTCTCATTGCCGTTGTTGTTGTCTTTGCTGTTGCTGGCACTTGGTGGAATGCCTGCCTTTTCGCAAGACGAGTTCCCCCAAAAGACGTTGAAATTTCTCTACGGGCTAGAACAAAAAGATGGCAGCTTCGCCTTGGATGCTCAAGGTAAGGCCGACCTCCGTTCGACCTCCGCTGCAATTCGGGCGATCCGCTACTTGGGTGGGAAAATCCCTCACCCCGAGTCCACAGCCAAATACATCTCGCAATGTTTTGACGAGAAAACAGGGGGGTTTGCTGCCACACCTGCGGGAAAGGTCGAAATTGCGATCACGGCCGTGGGATTGATGGCAGCGGCGGAGGTCAAAGCGACCGGTCCTTACGCGGAAGCCGCCCGACGATACCTCATGGAGCATGCCCAAACCTTTGAAGAACGTCGGATTGCCGTCGCGGGATTGGAGGCGATTCCCCCCTATCCGAAAGACTTGCAGGAAAAATGGCTTTTACCTCTTCTGAAAGAGATTCAAAAAGACGGGACATTCGGCTCGGTACGAGCTACGGGAGGCACCACAGCGATGCTCCTCCGAGCAGGTGTGAAACTCAACGAGGACCAATTGACCGCGATGAAAAAACAACTCGTGGAGGGTCAAGCAGCCGATGGGGGATATGCCGCACCCGATGCCAAAAACTCTGACATTGAGACAACCTATCGGGTGATGCGGGCACTTCATTTGATGAATGCTCGACCGAAAAATCCCGAGAAGTTGGCCGCGTATGTGAAAAGTCTCGCTCATCCCGAGGGAGGTTTTGGTAGCCCCCCGAATGCACGCGATACCTACTATGCCGCCATTATCTTATATTGGTTGAAATAAGAACCGACCCGAGCGATCAACAAAAAAAGGCATCGGTCTCACTTCCGATGCCCCTGAGAATTCACGTTTCACGATTCACGTTTTAGGATAGGCAATTGACCATCGATCTTTTAACAATCAACGTATTCTCCATTCTCCATTTTCCATTCTCCATTCTCCATTCTCCATTCTCCATTTTCCATTCTCCATTCTCGATTACCTATCCCCAAAATCGTTACTCGGCAGTGAGATTTTCGAGGAATTGTTCGTAAGCCCGACGTTCGTTGGATTCTCGTTCTTGGAGTTTCTTCAGGTTAGCGTTAATGGTATCGAGTTCCTTTTCGTGTTCTTCCAAGCGAGTTAAGGTCTTCTGATAGTTCGGGGCTTCCTTGGGAAGAACTTTCAGGCTTTCTTGGTGTCGGCGGATTTCGCTATCGAGAACTTTGATTCGTCGTTCGGAATCGGCGATCTCGGCACGGGTCTTTTCCCAAATCCCCTTCAGGCGCATGGCTTCAGTGAGTTTCATCTTCAGCGATTCGGGAGCTTCCTTCATGCTCAGGAACAATCGGATGGTTTGATCGGGATTGTTGCTGATTTGAACCGAACTGTTGACGGTTCGTTCTTCTTTGACCGTGTAAGTCAGGGATTTTTTCGCAGCAACGGGAACTTCAAAGCGGAAGACGTTGCTCACTTCTTCCACAGGTTTGTTATCGCCGACAAACTCGAAGCCTTGACCTTTACGGTTGGGGTGTTCGATTAAAAGCACGCGATCCGTATCGGAACGATTGACAATATCGTAGGTTTTTTCTTCATGGACCAAGGTGGTGGTTTGAATGACACCGCGAACGGCTTTGACCTTGGTAATGGTCTCGGTGTTTTTGCCCGTTTTGGTGGCGATTTCGGTACCCAAATCGATGGCGTAAGAGACCAATCGTTCTTCCCCCGTGTTCACATCGAGAATGCGAGTATCGCCAGCAAAAGAGCCATTATCGTAAACGGTGATGGGACCTTGAGGCAGGTTGTTTTTGGTGGTATTTTTGAACTTCAGGCCCAAGAGCGGATGTTTGGCTAACACGGTGGGGTTATAGATGCTCACGGGTTTGCCTTCAATTTTCTCATCGATAATCGGAAGCATGGCCGATTTCTGACGGGGCAAGTGGACGGGGGTTCGCACAAGGTATTGGTAAAAATCGCCGAGTTTGCCCGCATCGGCGACATTTTGAATTCCGCCCATATCCATCTGCTCACGGAGACGATTCGCTATATCCTTAACGGCATCGCGATCCGCTTTAGCCGATTCCGCAAGGCCACGCCCGCCTCCTCCACCAAAACCCCCCGGCGCTGCGGGAGCCGGTGCCGGTGCCCCTTTACCATCGCGAATTTCTTTTTCTTTTCGGGCTTGCTCCATAGCATTTTGGCTGAAGCCCCCAGAATATGTGGGGGGTCGCAAGCTGGCAAACAGTTCAGGTTCCACCGTGGGACGAGGCACATACAACGGATTGTACAGGTCCATCTTGAACGAGATCGGTCGGCCCGCGATCAGGGCCATTTGCACGTTCGACCAATCTTCATCGGTGGGGTTCTCGACGATCGCCCAACCTTGCAGACGGGGTTTCCCATCCGGTGCCAAAGCCAAGCGATAGCTGGTCTTCCAAATGGGGTTTTCCGTCACATAGCTGACCTCGACCCGACGTTTCCCTTCGCCATTGAAATTCAGGCTAACGGCTTTGCGAGTCGAATCGTGGCTGAGGGCCAAGGTTTCTAAGGCACGCTTAAAGTCGTTCTCTATGATGGGGTTACTGAAACGCAACCGCTGAATCTCGGTGAGTTTCACCGCTCGAAGCCCTTCTGCACACCACAGATTCAACACTTCGATCTCGGTGGTTCCTTCCTTCGAGACGGTCTTTTGTTTTTCGATGCTGGTGATTTTTCCGGTCAGGTTACCCGGTTGATTGGCATTGTTGAACAAGGTCACTTCGACTTGTTGGCCGATCGCCTGTTGCAGGATATTGGCAAAGGTCGGGTTATTGTTCAGGTTAATGGCAAAACTACGCAGGGTTCGATCAATCGGCTCACGGGAATCATAAGTGACCGAGGTACCATTCCCCCGCGAATTGGGGTCTGATAAGGTCATGGATTTGAGCAAATCGTTAATATCGTTTTCTTGGAAGACCAAATCGACTCGGGCTTCGCCTTCGATCACACCCGAACGGGTAAAGTGAGCTACCCCCGAATTAAACAGGATGACATGCGAGACGGGTAATTGAATCGCTTGGCGGAGTTCCGTCTTGGGGGGAAGATTCGTTCCAACTTCTTGATTCGTAACGGGATCGGTGGTTTTCTTTTGGCTTAACACAATTCCCGTGGTGCCAAGAACTCCCACAACGGAGAAGGCAGTTAAAGACCAAAGTAAGCGTTTCATGTGTACATAACTCCACATAGAGAGGGG
>CAZFDX010000737.1:0-9524 GCA_964518325.1 uncultured Alcaligenaceae bacterium
TAGAGCGTCGGCAGCGTCAGATGGTTATAAGAGACAGGAATAGCGGAACTCTCCGTCGAAAGCGGCGGGGCTTTTGTTCGCAACAAACGAACTGCAGCCGCTAATTCCTCACCCGTTTCGCCTTTTTGCCGTAAGGCCACGAGAAAGGCCCCTGCCTCTACCGGATGAAAATTCCCCTGCGTCAAAGCATCAAACGCTGCTGTGATTTGTTGTTCACTCAGGTGCTGATTCTCACACAAACGAGAAATACATTCGGCAAACCAAGGGGATCGACTGACCGGAAGCGTGACTTGACTCATAGGAATCTAACATCGAGCATCGAGCATTCGGACTGATTCTAACTTAGCAGAACATCCTCATTCGACAATTGTGAAACAGATAACCCACAGATAACCCTTGTGGCTTCCTCGGAACAACGAAGGCACTGCGCCGGATGGATTCCGGTCCTTTGCTCTGATCGTCCTTTGATTGGGCCTTTTGTTGAGGAAGTGAAAGTTACTAGCAGAGCATCGGGCCGCCTGTTACGAAAAAATCTTTCGGGTACTCGGGACTTTTCTATTCGTCCTGTGTGACAAAATGCTAAATATAACCCCAGAGTTCATTGAGAAAATGGTCTTATGATTGAAGCTGTGAAACTCCGCAAAACCTTTGGCTCGCTCGTGGCCGTCAACGAGATTTCGTTGACGATTCCACAAGGGGAGACCTTTGGCCTATTAGGGCCAAACGGAGCCGGCAAATCCACTACCATTCATTTACTCACCGGAGCATTAAAACCCGATTCGGGAACCGTCACGCTCGATGGCTTGGCCGACCCGACTCGTCCGCAGACCCGAAAAAAAGTGGGCATCGCCCCACAATCCGATTCCCTTTATGATGAACTGACGGGTGAAGAAAACCTTCGTTTGTTTGGGCGACTTTATGGCTTATCCCGTTCCACCTTAAAAGAGCGTGTGGCCAAAGTTCTTTCGTTCGTCGGGTTAGAGGAACGCAAACAGGATCGACTCGGCACTTACTCCGGCGGAATGAAACAACGGCTGAACCTTGCTTGCGCACTGATTCATGACCCCATGATTATTTTCCTTGATGAACCGACTGCCGGAGTCGATCCGCAATCGCGGGCCTATCTGTTGGACAATATCGAACAATTGGCCTCGGAAGGCCGCACCATTGTTTACACCACTCACTACATGGAAGAGGCCGAGCGGCTGTGCGATCGGGTTGCGATTATCGATCATGGGAAGATTCTTGCTTTGGACACGGTGGAAGCACTTCGCAACCAATATGGGGGCCATTCGCGTGTGCAAGCGGAGCTGCTCGATCTGCCAACCGACCTAACCGGTTTTCCGGGAAAAATTGAACAGAACACATGGAGTTTCGAGAGCCTCAATCCGTTTGAAGAGGCCCTTCACTGGCAAAAATTAGGGGTCCGCTTTCGGAATTTTCGAGTCGAGCCACCCAGCCTTGAAACGGTGTTTCTCAATCTCACAGGAAGGGGATTACGCGATTCATGAAAACCATTTGGTATTTAGCACTGAAAGACCTGAAAATTCTCTTTCGCGATCGATTGGGTACCTTCTGGTTCTTTGGCTTCCCGTTGTTGATTGCCCTCTTTTTTGGTTCGATTTTCAGCACCTCGCGGAGTTCGGCTGCCTCACTCAAGCTCGCTATGATTGATGAGGATCGATCGTTTGAATCTCAACAATTTCTCGAAGTGTTAGGCCAAGTGCCCTCGCTGCAATTGAAATCCCTGCCCTTAGAGCAAGCCCAAGAGCAAGTTCGTCGCGGAGAGCTAACGGCCTATCTTCGGCTCCCCAAGGGATTTGGTCAACAGGTCGGTTTCTTAAGCTCGAATCCCCCACGACTGGAACTAGGGCTTGATCCTTCTCGACGTGCCGAAGAGGGGTTACTGCAAGGGGTTCTGCTCGAAAGTTCCACGAAATTTGTGCAAGACCAACTCACCGATCCGAACTTGTTGAAAAAACGATTCGACCAAGTGCGTGCCGATCTACTCGCCTCGAAGGATATCGATCCGAATCAGAAAAAAATGGTGGAACTGATCTTCGATAATCTCAATAAGGCCATGACGATTCCCGACTCGGCCGAGGGGATGGGGAATCTTTCTTTCATACCGGTTCGCATCGAATCTCGGGCCGTCTACAACGAGAAAGTACTTCCCCCTAGCTCTTACGATATTACGTTTCCCCAAGCGGTGATCTGGGGATTGCTCAGCGTGGTCACTTCGTTTGCAATTGGGTTAGTGGTGGAACGCCGGAAGGGAACCTTGTTACGGCTGCGCTTAGCCCCCTTGGGTCTAAGCCAAATTTTGTCCAGCAAGGGCTTAGCCTGTTTTCTAATGACGATGCTGATTTCCCTCGTGATTTTGCTCTTTGGGCGCTTGGTCTTTTCGATTCGGATTGCGGACCCCTTGCAATGGGTCGTGGCGGTCATTTCCACCTCGTTATGTTTCACAGGGATCATGATGTTACTGAGTACCTTAGGGAACAGCGAGCAAGCCGTTTCCACCATTGGTTGGAGTGTGCTCATGCCCCTTTCCATGATTGGGGGAGGAATGATTCCCCTATTCTTCATGCCCAAATGGATGCTCACCGTGAGCCATATTTCCCCGATCAAATGGAGTATTACCGCCCTCGAAGGGGCCATGTGGCGGGGAATGACTTGGCAAGAATTGGCCCTACCTTGTGGCTTGTTGATTGGCATCGGCGTGGTTGCCTTTAGCTTGGGTGTGTTGATGTTAAAACGCAAAATGAATTAGACGATTCTTGACCAATGATAAATGAAACCTGACTCGACTGGTGAGCCACCGTCATCGAAACGATTATTGACCGATGCGTTTGAATTTTCGCACGCACTCGGTGATTGCGATTTCCGTTGGTAATCGTTCAATGCTCGAAGCACCAAAAAAGCCAACGATTCCTTGAGCGTTTTTGAGGATGTACTCGGCATCTTCAGGTTCGCTGATCGGCCCCCCGTGACATAAAACCAGAATATCGGGATTGATCTTTTTGGCGGCATCGTGCATCTGTTGGATTCGTTGTACCGACTCTTGCAGCGTTAAAGCGGTTTTGGCTCCAATGGCCCCTTTGGTGGTTAGCCCCATATGGGGGATGAGAATATCGGCCCCTGCACGGGTCATGGCTTCGGCTTCCGCAACATTGAAAACATAAGGGCAGGTCAACAGGTCTAATTCATGGGCTAGGGCAATCATTTCAACTTCTTTATCGTAGCCCATATCGGTTTCTTCTAGGTTTTGACGAAATAGGCCGTCGAATAGGCCAACGGTGGGGAAATTTTGCACGCCCGCAAAGCCAAGGTTTTTGATTTCCCTAAGAAATTGGGACATGATGCGGAACGGATCGGTTCCACAGACCCCCGCCAGAACGGGAGTGTGTTTGACAATGGGAAGAACCTCTCGGCTCATTTCGATCACGATTTGGTTCGCATCGCCATAGGGCAGCATTCCCGCAAGGCTTCCCCGTCCTGCCATGCGGTACCGTCCCGAATTGTAGATGATAATCAGATCGATTCCGCCGGCCTCGGCACATTTGGCACTCAAGCCCGTACCGGCCCCCCCCCCGATAATCGGTTGGCCTGCTTCGATTTGCCGACGGAATTTCTCCAAAATCTCTCGACGTGTTAACGAATTCATGGTGTGGTTATTTCCGTGAGAAAAAGGCCTCTTTTACTTCTGGGTTGACAATTCGCTCCTCGGGCCATTCTCCTTTGAGCAAGGCCACAAGGTTTTGTGCTGCCATTAACGCCATGGCATCGCGAGATTCCGTATCCACGCCCGCCGTGTGTGCGGTTAGCACCACATTATCCAGCGTTAATAGCGGCGAACCGACTGGGGGTTCCTTTTCAAAAACGTCTAAACCCGCGCCCGCAATTTTCTTATTTTTCAGAAAATCGTACAGGGCCTGCTCATCAACGACCGCCCCCCGTGCGGTGTTGAGTAAATAGGCCGTTGGTTTCATTAAGGCTAACTTTTCAGCGTTGATGAGTTTCACCGTCTCCGGTGTAGCCGGCAAATGCAACGAAACATAGTCACTGCGTTGCAGAACTTCATCTAACGTCAAGAGCGGGACCTGCTGTTCCTGTGCAAAGCGAGTATCGGGGAAAGGATCGTAGGCAATCACCTTCAAATCAAAGGCCTTGGCCTTTCGGGTCATTGCTTTGCCGATCCGTCCCAGCCCGATCAATCCAAGGGTTTTTCCTCGCAATGGTAAATTCGCATGACGGTGCCATTTCCCCTCCCGTATTTGATTGTGCTGACTGACGACATTCTTCGCCAAGGCCAACATCAACGAGAAGCAATGTTCCGCGACCGCCTCTTGATTCGTCCCCGGAACATAACAAACGACGACTCCCCGTTTGGTGGCTTCTTTCACATCAACCGCATCATATCCTACCCCAACCCGTGAGATAATTTTGAGCTGACTAAAGGTTTCAAATACCTTGGGAGTATAAGGCTCTGAGCCAGCAATCACCGCTTCGACACCATGAAACTCGTTCAAGATGTCTTGCTCGGTCATTTGCACATTCTTTTGAGGATAGACCAAATCGAGCTTCGCTGCTTGAAGAACCTCGAAAAATGCCCCCTTCTCCTTGGCCAAATGGCTTGGGGCAATCATCACTTTCGTCATGGAGTTCCGCTCATATTGCTGAGGGTTTTCAAATGATTGATTTATTTCGATACGATAACGGTTTCGCTTATCGTTGACCAGTTGTTTCGGAATCGATCATGGATTTCATCGTGAATGAAATGGGTGAGATTCTTCAATCAATCCCTCAGCAATTTGCCTTTTCCGATCAATCCCTCGGCGATTTGCATCGCCCATCCCATCCCTCGGCGATGTACAGACCCCAACGATTTTCTACCGGCGATCAACCAAAGTAGACCGGTGCAGGGGATCGATCGAAATCGAAGGGAGCATCCAGAAGTTCTTCATGTTCCCCGCGATCCTTGAACAGGTGCATCACACGGACCCGAGCGAGGGGATGAAACTTAGGTTCGGGGTACTTTTCCGAGGTGAAAGGTTCATCAATATCCAGATCGTGAAAGATGACCTTGACCTTGGTCAAACCTGTGAAATGAATATCTTCCACCCGTCGTTGGGGATGCTTGTCTGCCAGTTCAAAAAGTCGTCGAAAGACCCGAATGATATTGCGATAGTTCACCCCATCTTCGATAAAAATCAGATCGATTTGCGTTCTGCGAAACAGAGTGAACAGGTAATTGCGTGTTGAGAGGGGGAACAAATCCCGATAGGGAGTTCCGACAATATCGGAGAAGAAGCCGGGTTCCCCATCGTTGGTGATTTCGTCGCGTGTTAATCCCGTGACAAACCATAAATGAGGAGCAAACCAATAACCATGCCCTGCGGAGAATCTTCTTTCCTTCACATCGCGAAAGAGTTTCTCGATCCCTTTGGAAATCAAGCGTCGGTGCTGAATTTCAGCCCGTCGGGCAAATCGTTCCCAAATCATTTTACCTTTCAAATCATCGGTACTGACCGAGATGGGCCAAGTGGGATCAAACTCGTAGGCTTCCGAACGCTCGGGGGAAACCAAGACGGCAGACACATCGGTTTTTTCAGGTTGCGCCGTGTTCACCTTCAGTTGCCACCCCTGATGCTGAGCCATTTGCTTCAACAGCGATTCCGGCACCTTGAGTTGATTCGATAAATGTAATACCGGAGGTACGGGAATCGCAGGGTTATGGCGTTGACTGAGGATCGAAAAGATCAACAGAGTGAAATAAAAGCCGGGGACCAACCAAGCCACCCAGTTGCCCATCATTTTGGTGAGGGGCAAATTCGTCTCAAGAGGGGTCGAGAATAGCCCCCCCCCCGTAGTGGTGGCAATCAAAGCCATCAAAAGCAAACTCAACAAAGTAATGAGCAGATACGTTGCTTTGGGGAGGTTCATCGAGCGAACTTCGCCACCGGAACGACTGCGCCAAATAAAAGCTAAGCGATCGGGTCGTTGGGGGGAAGTGGCCTGCCAAAACCAAGTGACCAAGATGGCCAAGGCACAGAAGCCGAAAATAGGCCAAGCAGGAAGCATATACGAAGCGAAGATGGTGGTCACAAGGTAGGTGCCCACAAAGAACAGCTGCTTCCGTGTGAGGTTCGGTTCATTAGAATCGGCCTCCTTAGGAATGATTCTTTGGATCAACAAGATGGGGAGATAAACCCCACCCAAAATGGCGACAAACAACAGCCCCCAAAGGAAGATCAACCCCGTCAAATAACCCAGATAAGTCAGTTGAATCGAGATGGAGCGAAACCCCTCGGGTCGCAGGGACCAAACCGCTTCCGCCACGGCAATCCAAACGAGCAGTAACGCGAACAGGGCATAGCTGATAAGAGGAACCCCCTTGCGGATAACCGGTTCGCCGCGAAGGTCAGGTCCAATATCGAATTTCAGGCGTTCCCCCAGTGTGGAGCAGTACCAAACCGCATAACCTAATTTTTTCACCCAGCCGATTGGTTTATGACGATGACGAATTCCAATACCAGCCAAGATGGCGACGAGAACGGCACCCCCCACGACATCATGAAGATCGTTGGTTGTTTGCCGACCAAACAATTCTAAACAGGCCAGTAATGCAATCACAGCAGGGGTAAACCACCGGCCGTTGAGCAATAATTGCCTTAGATGTGTGCCGAGTTGGGAGAGCAGTTCCATCGAGTTTTATTTTCAAATAGGCTTTTTCTCTCAGCAAAAGGAGTCGGCAGATCAACCTTACTGAGTTGTTCCAAAAATCGACATTCACTAAGTCGGGTGTACTTATACTTTAGCCAACTTTATAGGGGAGAGAAATAGCAATCGGGATGATTTACACAAAAAACTTTCGATTTCTCCAATCCTCGTATGTTCTTCGTCTTACCAAATAATTCCGCTTGTGGAAATAGTCCTTACGGGGTATTTGCAGATTATCCGTGATCTTCTCTTTGGGAGAGCTATGCGACCGAGGTTTTTGCGAACCGTTTGGCTGGCCCTAATCTTAATGGCCACGGGATGTGTGGAACGTCGTCTGATTGTGGAGACGACCCCACCAGGGGCACGGGTCTTCGTCAACGATGTCGATTACGGGATTAGCCCCGCTTATGTCCCCTTCACCTACTACGGGACGTATAACTTCCGCATTATGGCCGACGGATACCAAACCCAAACTTTCAAGAAACGAATCAAGGCCCCTTGGTATGCATATCCGCCTTTGGATTTTTTCGTCGAGACTTTTTGGCCCTTTCAAATCAGCGATATTCGACCGGTCGCATGTGATCTCATGCCCGCGCCTCCGCCGGACTTGGCACGCTTAAAGGCCGAAGGTGCTGAATTGCGCGCTCAAGGAAAAAATCTGCCCCCCCCCACGCGAAACCCCTTCGAGCAAAAACAAACGGGACTCGAACAAAGCCGACGAGCCGAAGAAATCGGAAAAGCCCGAAAAAACCGAGAAACCCGAGAACAAGAACAACCCGAAATCCGAAATGTTACCCGAATCGGAGATTCCCAAAGTTGTGCCGCCTCCTCCGCCTCCTTCTCCTCGGGTTCCACAAGAAAAGTCCCAAAGTTTCAAGGAAAACCCCTACCAACTCGATTGATTTATTCCCCTTCCCGATTGATTTGTTCCCCTTCCCGAACTTGTCTGGATAGCCTCAACCATCACTTTGCTGACGGTGCGATGGATTTGTTCTCGATCACGATCCTGCAAAAGATCAGCTTGACGCACTCCCAAAGATCAGCCTACCGCACTCTCAAAGAGCCTCTTGCTGCACTCCCAAAGAGCCTCTTGCCGCAGGTTTATTCCGAGCTTTCGTTGACGCTCATCTGCACAGATCGCCCAATTCAGCTATCTTAACTTCTGGTATTCGATTTCAACACGAGTTTACGATCACAATGTCTGCCAAACCTACACAAGCGGTTCATCTTCGTCCGCAAGATAATGTCGCGATTGCAACGCAATTACTCCCTCAGGGGACTCAACTTCAATTCGGTGATTTGAAGGTTACGATCTCCACCCCCATCAAGATGGGGCATAAATTTGCGGTGGTGCCGATCTCCGAAGGAGACCCCATCAAGAAATATGGCCAAATCATTGGTTTTGCGGCCCGACCCGTTGAACCCGGAGAGCATATTCACGTTCACAATGTCAAATTAGGATCATTTGAAAGGGATTACGCCTATGCCACTGAAGTGCCCCCCCCCCCAGGCGAACCCAATCAATGGCGAACTTTTATGGGGTTCGATCGGGGGCCATCGCGACCCGATCATCTGCGTTATGGGACCCGAAACTATATTGCCGTCATCAGCACGGTCAATTGTTCCGCGACCACGAGCAAATACGTCGGCGATCGAATCAAATCTTTGGGGATACTCAAGAATTATCCGAATGTAGATGGTGTGATTGCCATCACTCACCGGTTAGGTTGTGGCTTGGCGTATGATTCGGAAGACCATCGCCAGTTGGATCGAACCCTAGCGGGGATCGCCCGCCATGCCAACGTGGCAGCTTATATTCTGATTGGTTTAGGATGCGAAACCGGTCAAGCCAGCCACCTGATCGAAGGCGAAAAGCTCACTCAAATTGGCCGACCCGATAATAAACCGTTGGTACTGACGATTCAAGAATGCGGCGGGATCGCCAAGACGGTGGATGTGGCCACTCAAACGGTAATCAATCTTCTGCCCCAAGTAAATGAAATCAAACGGGTGCCTCTACCCGCAAAGCACATTATTTTGGGTACCAATTGTGGCGGCTCCGATGGCAATAGCGGGGTGACCGCGAATCCGGCCCTAGGTGTTGCCTCCGATCTGATTGTTCAACAAGGTGGAACAACGATTCTCGGCGAAACACCCGAAATTTATGGTGCCGAACACCTGTTAACCCGACGGGCAGTATCCAAGGCAGTGGGCGAAAAACTCGTCGAACGGATTAAATGGTGGGAGTGGTATACCAGCGTCTTTGGTGCCGAGATCAACAACAATCCTTCACCCGGAAATAAAGAAGGGGGACTCACCACCATTTACGAGAAATCACTGGGGGCCATTGCGAAAGCAGGGACCACCGCCATGGTCGATGTGGTTCGATATGCCGAACCAGTTACCGCCAAAGGTTTCGTTGTGATGGATACGCCCGGATATGACCCCGTGAGTATGACCGGTATTGTGGCAGGGGGCGCGAATGTGTGCGTGTTCACGACCGGTCGGGGAAGCGTCTTTGGATGCAAGCCGACCCCTTCGATTAAAATTGCCACGAATAGCCCTTTGTATCATCACATGATTGACGATATGGACATCAATGCCGGTGTGATTTTAGAAGGTACACCGGTCGAAAAGGTCGGTCAGGAAATTTTTGAAAAAATCCTTTCGGTAGCGAGTGGGGAACGCACCAAATCGGAATTGAATGGTGTGGGTGAAGAAGAATTTGCCCCATGGAGTATCGGCCCCACCCTGTAATCGATCGGGTCCAAGAAACGATGCCCAGCCGCTGAGTTCCGCGA
>CAZFDX010000738.1:0-3330 GCA_964518325.1 uncultured Alcaligenaceae bacterium
TATGCCCATTTCCGAGAAGGGGCGATCGGGGCCTTTACTCACTTGATGAATACCCTCATCGCAGGGCTCATTTCGTTTCATTTTTGGCCCCCCATTGCTGACGAATTGGAAAGAGGGGGATTATCCGGTTACGAGGATATGGTGGCACTGGTTGGGGTATTTGCTGCCGTGTTTGCCATTTTGCGGGTGGTCACCAATGCCTTGGCCAATCGCCTGATCGATTTAGGGGGGCAAGTCTCTCCCATTTTGGGGAGCATTTTTGGATTAGTCACAGGATATTTGGTTGCAGGTTTTCTCACCTGTGTGCTGCAAACCCTTCCTTGGCAAGAGAATTTCTTGGGGTACGTTCCTATTGAAAAGGAAGCCCTCGATTCTCGGATCGTTCCGGCCGATCAAGTTTGGCTTCGGCTGATGCGAACCGCACACCGGAAAACCTTTGCAGATCATGAAAGTTCCGATCAATCTGGAACTTTTGAAAAGTTCTCGGCTCGATATGCGAAACACAGAAGGTGGACCGAAACTCGTGATCCCGTACCTTTACAGTGAGCACGATGATGACGACTTACTTTTCTGCTGCTCGGCATGCGTGGCCCGGCCTTTTGTTTTTGTTTCCCTTGATTGTGACCTACGAACTGGGGGTCTTCTCGATCGGGGGGAATAATCCCGATTCCCTGCGCGCCGGTGCCGATGTTTGGCTTCGCAAAGCCTTTGATCATTTTGGCGTCCAACAAGTTTTCGCCCTTCCGGGGGTCCTTTTGCTCTTTTTGTTCGCTACGACCTTGCTCACTTGGTCCGAGCGCCCCAAACGAGCGTGGCTGATTCCGATCCCTATGACCCTAGAGAGTGTGGTTCTCGCCTTGGGGCTTTGGACGATCGCATGGAATTTCCCAGCGATTTTGGCTTACTTTCACGCGCCGAACTTACAAATACCGGCGATTCCTTCCGACGCCCAAAAATATGCCCGATTGATCGGCACGATTGGGACCGGTATTTATGAGGAAGTGATTTTTCGACTGGCCCTATTCGGGGGATTGTGTTTTCTGTTACGTTGGGCCTTTATCCCCGCACCGATTGCCGTGCTTCTTGCCGGTATGACCTCTGCGATTCTCTTTTCGGTGGCTCATCATATTGGTTCCCACGGCGAGAATTTTAACCAGACTGTTTTTCTGTTCCGAGTGGCAGCGGGACTCTTTTTTGCCATGGTTTTCGCCCTACGGGGTTTAGGAATTGCTGTGGGCACTCACATTGCTTACGATCTGCTCGTTGAGATCACCACGAAATAAATTGCCTGACCAGTGATGGTATGGAACCCTCATTGAGAGTATCCTCTGACCCGAGATATTTCTTTCGACCCTTTGGGTCTTTCCAACCCCACAACACAACTAAGATTCTAGATTATGAACGTGCCGAGATATTTCTTTCGACCCTTTGGGTCTTTCCCACCGTTTAACTGACTCGGATTGTGCCTTTGCCGGCTTCTTCCATTTTCCCGACAATCGCACCGGTCACCCCAGATTGCTTCAGCTCGTCGAGGATGATTGGGGCGATCGACTCGGGAACCGCAGCCAGTAACCCGCCCGAGGTTTGGGCATCGCACAGGAGTAATTGCATATTCTCGGTAATGTTCGCGGCATATTCGACCCAATCGGCTAGGAATTTGCGATTGGCGCGGGTTCCCCCCGGAGCGATCCCTTGCTGGACATAGGTGATTGCTGCGGGTAAGATCGGCACACGATCCGCAAAAATATGAGCATTCACATGACTGGCCGAGGTCATGTTTCGTAAATGTCCCAACAAGCCGAACCCCGTAATATCCGTCAGAGCATGAACCGTGTGGCGGGTCAAAACTTCCGCTGCTTTTCGGTTCAATTGCGTCATAATCCGGATGGCTTCCGGCATGGCGTTCAACGTGTCCTGATCGTTCTTGGCAGCCGTACTGATGATTCCCAAACCGATCGGTTTAGTGAGAATCAGAACATCGCCGACTTGCGCGCCGGCATTGCTCAGAACTCGTTGGGGGTGAATGGTGCCTACCACAGCAAGACCAAAAATCGGCTCCTCACTTTTGATCGTGTGCCCCCCCACAATGGCGATTCCTGCCTGCGAGGCAACTTCGCTGGCCCCCGCTAAAATTTGCCCAAGAATTTCTGAGGGTAATCCATCGGGGAATCCCACGATACTCAAGGCCGTGGTGGGGGTGCCGCCCATGGCGTAAACATCGGAAAGAGCATTCGTGGCAGCCACACGGCCAAAATCGTGGGGATCGTCCACGATCGGGGTGAAAAAATCGGTGGTTAAAACCAGAGCGATTTCTTCCGTCAGTTGATAAACGGCGGCATCGTCTGCCGTCGCACTCCCGACGATCACTTTGGGATCCGTAATCGGGGGGAGAAGCCCCAATAAGGGTAAAAGAAATCCGGGGGGATGTTTCGCTGCACATCCTGCTCGTTTGGCGAGTTTGGTCAAGCGGACCGGCTCGGGGGTCATCAATATCTCCTTCCCATGTGGATAATCAAGTGGGCCGATAAGATCGATTTTAGAAGGTCATTCCTGTAGGAAGACGTTGTTCTTCAGTGACGGCATCGTTTTTGTATGGTGGCATCGTTCTTGATAGAGGGCAGGGCATCGTATTACTTAGAGATCATTCCTTTTTCAAAGCGTAAATCACTTGGGGTTGAACGTTCCTCACAACGGCCAGTGTGGTGGCGATAAACCCAACGATCCCTGTTGAGGCAATCAGGAAAATCAACCTTGTGAATGGAACGGAATTTCCAGAAGCAACGTGTGGTGCCACCGCAGCCACCGCAGGGATGACCCCTAAGAGCAATCCCAATCCAAGGAGCATACCGGTTTCCAGCAAGACTAAACGAATTAGGTGCCAACGACGGTACCCCGTTGCGCTCATCAAGGCCAGTTCCCCACGTCGTTCATAGATGTTGCGCAACAAGACGATGGCCAATCCCAAAATGCCTAGGATCATCCCTAGCCCGCCGAGTAATTGGAACGTACTGAGGTAGGCATTCTGTACCTCAAGAAAATTCGCTAAAATGCTCTTCGGATCTTTGGTCACAAATCCGTAGGCTCGCAATCCCTCGGACAGGGTATTTGAAATGGTATCGATCGAGTTCGGTGCTTTCGGGTTGATTAAAAAGGCCGAGTAACCTTCCGATTTGGGGAAGGAACGTAAAAATACTTTTTCAGAGGTCACTAATTCCCGTTGAAAAATACTATCCTTCAACAAGCCCACGATCCGGAAAACCAATTCCTGTCCGCTCTCATTGGTTAAGGTGATGGTTTCCCCCAACGATTTTTTCAATGCCCATTGTGCGG
>CAZFDX010000739.1:0-8146 GCA_964518325.1 uncultured Alcaligenaceae bacterium
CCCCGTACACCACTGTGGTGCGGAAGAATTTGCTCGGGGCTGGACGATCGGCTTCGACCTTAACTTGGGCGGCCAATTCACGGGTCGGCAGCAGGACCAACCCTTGAGGGAAGCGTAAATCCCCACCTCGCCAAGCATTCATAAAGGGGAGCAAGAAGGCCGCTGTTTTCCCTGTTCCGGTTTGAGCTTGGCCAATCAAATCTTTGCCTTGCATGACGATCGGAATGGCTTGGCTTTGGATGGGGGTAGCGGTTTGATATCCCGCATGATGGAGTGCTTGTAAAAGCGGTGGGATTAGATTGAGGTCGGAAAATCGAATAGTTTTAGGGTGTGATTCAGTTTGCATTTCAAAGTGTTATTATCTCAGACTTTTCATATTTGTCTAGGGGAAACGCAAAGCGTTCCGAGATGTTTTTTCTGAGAGGCGCATAACCTTACCCCAAACCCCTACCAATAAATTGTAAATTTTTGGAGAATCCCGACTCATTTTGGTGAAAAATCTCGCTATTAGGGTAAGGAGTTGTCAATAATGAGCGAAGAAACTCTATTCGAGCAAATTCTGGAATTACCCGAAGGAGAACGGGCCTCCTTCTTAGATCGCCAATGTCTCGATCCGGTTTTACGTCAACAGTTAGAGGCGTTACTCATGGCGGATTCAGAAAATCACTCGACCCTAACGACCGTAGAAAGTTGGATGCAGGCCAGATTGTTCCGCTCGGTCAGAACCTCTCACGATGAGCCGATTAGCCCCGAGGTGTTGTTGAAAAAGATCATCGAAGAAACACTGGGGCAGTTTCGAGATTCTCCGATCCGCATTCTCACACCTAGAGAAATATGAAACGCGGGAAAGGAATCGCTACCAACGAAACCGAGACCGAATCTAATCCCAGAACGAAAAGAGTTGAATTTGAGATAAAACCTACCCCAGAACGGAAAGAGTTGAATTTGAGATAGAACCTACCCTAGATCGGAAACAGGTTGTTCCCCGTCGCCAAGGAGAGACCATGACCCCCGAGGAGCTTTTGCCATTAGTGTACGACGAACTGCGTAACCTAGCTTTAGCAAAACTCGCTTCAGAAAATCCCGGACAGACACTCGATGCGACCGCCCTAGTTCACGAGGCTTGGTTGCGTATCGCACAGGCCCCGATTCATTGGAACGATCGCACCCATTTTTTTCGCACCGCCGCGACCGCTATGCGACGCATCCTAGTCGATCGGGCACGGGCCAAAATGGCGGCCAAGCGTGATGTGGGAATGAAAGTCGATCTTCCCGATTTTGTCGCTCCAGTTCCCGAGAGTCATCTAATTCATTTGAATGAGGTTCTTGAACAATTGGCGGCCATCAAACCCGAACATGCGAAAGTGGTTGAACTCCGTTTTTTTGCCGGCATGACCATCGAAGAGACTGCGGAAGTTATGGGTATCTCGGTGAATCAGGCCAATCGAATGTGGCGATATTCAAAGGCTTGGCTGAAAGTGAAAATGGATCATTCCAAATCCTGAATTTTTTCTCGGCCTCCTAGGCTTATTCGGATTGGGTGGTTTATGGGTTTATCGTGATTCATATTTGAGGATTCTCGATTCATTCTGGCGAAAGTTTTCCTTGAAGGCAGCCTTGGGGCTGCCAAGGCGATGTCCTAGGGATCGGTTTCGCTAGCCTCGGAGAAATAAATGCGGCCCGCTTGCTTTTTCTCCAACCGATTGAGCATCGGTTCAACGAAGCGGAGGGATCAGGGAATACCCCTTGCTCACCCGAGGAGCGGTTAGAGGTCCGTGTCTTTGGAATTGGTAACTTTTTGAACTGACTTCTCAGGGAAAATTGTATAAAAACCTGATGAGCATACGATCTTACTTCGCGACCTGCGCCCGAGGATTGGAACCACTTTTAGCCACAGAACTCCGAAATCTTGGGGCAGATCAAGTTCGGGAAGGTCGAGGAGGATGTGAGTTTGTGGGGGATCGGCTTTTAATGTACAAAGCCAATTTGTGGTTACGAACCGCCATCCGAGTGTTAGTTCCGATTGCTCAACAGGAAATCCATTCCCCCGAGGAACTTTACGATTGGATTCGCAGTATCGATTGGCAACAATATATGACCGTCGATCATACCCTTGCGGTGGACTGTAATGTTCGCGATTCTCGCATTACCCATTCTTTGTATGCCTTGCGACGAGTGAAAGATGCGATTTGCGATCAGTTTCGGGATCGTTGTCAGGCTCGCCCCAGTGTCGATCCGGAAACCCCCATGATCGGCCTGAACCTGCATATTGCAAAGAATCAGGCGATTCTCAGTCTCGATACCAGTTGGAATTCCTTACATAAGCGGGGCTACCGTCCGGCCTTGACGAAGGCACCACTGAACGAAGCGTTGGCAGCAGGGATTTTGTTGCAGTTGGGCTATCGTGGGGAGTGTCCTTTAATCGATCCGATGTGTGGTTCGGGAGCCATTGTCATCGAAGGGGCTTGGATTGCTTTGAATCGTCCCCCTGGCTTGACACGCAAATGGTTCAGCTTCATGGGCTGGATGGATTTCGATGCTGGGGAATGGGCCGAGATTCGCGAACAAGCGCGCAGTCAAGTTCTGAAAAATTTGCCTCATCCAATTCAGGGTTTCGATCTCCGTGCCGATGTGGCCGAGTTTGCTCATGTGAATGCCCGCAATGCAGGGATCGGCCATCTGATCCCATTTCGTGCTCAAGCTATCCAGCAGTTTCGCCCGCCGGAAGGCCCCCCCGGCCTCATTGTGATCAATCCCCCGTATGGAGAACGGCTCGAAGAACTCTCCGATGTGGCCCAGCTTTATCGAGAGATAGGCCAAGTGTTTCGGGAACGCTGTGCCGGTTGGCGTTGTGCGGTTTTCACGTCGTTAGAATCGCCTTGGCAGGAATTTGGGCTGCCCATCCATGCAAAATATCCTTTGTGGAATGGTAAAATCCCTTGTCATTTATTAGAATTCCGTCCAGAGTGAGAGTAAAAAACGAGTTCGATCATTGGTCGAGATGCGATTCCATCAGAAAAAAACGAGTTCGATCGGTTCACAAGATTCGATGAGATACGATTCCATCAGAAAAAAACAGTTCGACGATTTGTCCGGATACGATTGAGAGTGATTAGGAAATTCTGTTCACGAGAATTTCTTTTAGGTGTGTCTATTCAGGTGTGTCAGTTTTAGGAGACGTTCCTAAAATATTTTGAGTTTGTCATTTAACATTTGCCCACGCCAAGGATTCCGCATGGAAATTTCGACGGCTGAGTTGACCCCCATTCGTGAACTATACGGGAAAGGGCTTTACCTGCAAGCCTATGAACAGGCCCAAAAATTTGGCCCCCTTCGGGAATGGAGCAATACCCCCGCGAGATTGCTCGGAGGCCGTTTAGCGATTCAACTAGGTGGAACCAAACTGGGGCGTTGGTTGCACCTGAAGGCCTATCGGGATACGCCCACACATCCGGAAGCAACGTATTACCATGCTCGCTTCAAATTAGAGCGATTTGGTCCGTGGAGTTGCTGGCGATTTATGCGTTCGATTCCCGATGCCGATTGGAACGACGCGGCCCCTGAAGTTCGAGCCGACTGGTACGGGCTTCATGCGTTTGTGTGTGCCCGCTTACGAGATTTCGATCGAGCGGAACGTTGGTTGGCTCGGGCCGAGAGCATTACTCATGATCGTGCTTGGATTGCCGTGGAACGGGCCGCCGTTTACGAGTTTGCCGAACGCTGGGAAGATGCCCTTGCAGCAGCGCGAAAATCCTTGGAGTTAGTGCCCGATTTTCGGCCGGGTGTTCAAGCCGAAGCCCACATTCTCCAGATGCTCGGTCGGGATCGAGAAGCTCTGGAAAGGCTCGAAGCCGCCGCTTCCCGTATTCAATCGGGGATTGTGGTGGTGCAATTAGCCGCCATGCAAATGGAGCGTCGCTTCTACCACGATGCCCAAAAAAGCTATCAGCGTTATCGGGAACTTTCTCCTTTATTGGAGAAGGATACCCTAGAATGGTTGGCCGCCCGCGAAGCCGATGTCACCTATTTCTTGGGCGATCTTTCGGGCGCTATTCCTTATGCGGAAAAGGCCACGGACGATTTCTACAAAGAGTTTGCCCAACGATTAAGCCAAACCACTGCCCAAAGCCCCACCACAATCCGCCACGATTTAGAAGGCCCCCTTGCATTTCAAGAAGGGCCACGCACCGCCTCCTCCGCGCTGGAATCGTTGGCTAAATTTTGGGGAATGCCTACCCCCACGCTCGCGGACCTGACGATTTTTCCTACCGATGGAGTCCCCGATTACCGCGAACGATTATGGGCTGAAAACAACGGCTACGTTTGCAAAGAATTCGTCATGACCCCAGAAACGGCCTTTGCCTTGATCGAAAGGAAACTCCCGTTTCTGTTCACTATGGTCGATGCGAATTATACCTACTCGCAACTCGTCATCGGCTGTGATCGCCTACGAAATACCCTGTGGCTAATCGATCCTAGCGGGGGGCGCTCCAACGAAGCCCCGTTACGGGTTATTGCCGAACGCTATGGGAATGTGGGCCCCCGAGCGTTGTTGATTGTTCCCCCCGAACAAGCTCATTTATTGGAAGGAATCGAGTTCCCCAGCGCCGAGCAGTACGATGAACTACACAAAATTCAAACGGCCCTTCAGCAACATCAACGCCCCTTGGCCATCGAGGCCGAGAACCGCTTGAAGGAACATTATCCGCACGATCGGATCACTCGTTTAGCCCGTTTGGTCATCGCTCGATACGACAGCAATGCCGTATTGATTAAGGAGGCCCTGAATTCCCTTTTAGAATACCAACCCGATGACCTGAACTATCTGTTAAGCAAAGCGAGCATCCTGCGCGAATTAAATCATCGGGAAGAACGTCGCGCTTTAGCAGAACGAGAAATCAGCAAGTATCAATTTGAGCCGATATTCGCCCAACATTTTGCCCAAACAATCAGCAATGACCCGACCCGCTTGAGCGAAGGAATCCAAGCGATGCTCAAAGGGGTCCGCTTCCGCAGTCATGCTGCCGTGGGATATTACACGCTCGGCAACTTGCTTTGGGAAGATCGAAACTATCAAGAGGCCATCGATGCGCATCGCTTTGCTGCCTGTTTAGAGGACCGCGACGAAACCTTCGCCGAAGCCTATTTCCGTGCCGCCCGTGCGACCAAACAAACCAACGAAGCCATGCGGTTTCTCGAAACGCGCTATCAAAGAACCAAAGGGAAATTCGCTGCCCCTGCCCGCGCTTTGTTCTACTCACTTTCCGAACAAGATCGCACCGAGGAAGCCTTCAAAATCCTTGAAGAGGTCTATGCCACAACTCCGGAACCGGTCAATCGTTCCGAAGTGGGTGAGGTGATTCTGTTCCACGCCGAGATGAAAACCAATTACGAATCGCCGACCGAAGGTTTTGAAATTTTAGAGAAAGCCAAAGAGTTTGCCTCGCGAGGGCAATGGCTGCGCTCGGCTGCCCGAGTCTCTTTGATCGCGGGGGAACTCGCGCAAGCCAAAAAATACTGGGAGGAGCTTCTCACGATCGAACCGCTTGCGGTGGATGTGCATCGTAATTTAGCTCGGGCTTACAGCGATATTGAAGGGCGCGAAGCCGCCGTTCGCTGGGTCCGTGAGATGGGAGACCGCTTCCCGAATTTCCACCCCTTGCAGCAATTCCATGCTGAATTGTTACGCAGTGAACCCATCTTGCCCGGAGAACCCCCTTGCTCCGAACCGGTCGTGCTTCGGATGATTCAGAATGCCCCGAACGATGCTTGGGCGCACAGAGAATATGCACTCAGCTTGGCTGCGGTGAACCGGATCGAAGAGGGACTGACCCATGTCGAGATCGCCAAACGAATTGAACCATTTAGCCCTTCGAATTACTACACCTTGGGGCATTTGTATCATCGGGCCGATCGTTACGAGGACGCCCGAGATACCTACCAAGAGGCGATTCGTCAATCGGTAGATAACGATGTGGCGATTGTCGAATTGTTCAACATTGCCCGTGATAAAGAAGAGCGGAAAGAGGCGATCGAATTCATTGCGGACGAGTTCCGGCGGCAAAAATTCTTCGGCGATGGGCTTCTCACGTTCAAAGAACAATGCAATCAACATCCCGATGTGATCGAACCCGAAGACCTCATGCCCATCATTCAAGAGATTTTCGACGACCATCAAGAGATTTGGCAGGCTTGGTCGGTTTTGGTTCAACAACTCATGGCGGTGGAACGATACGACGAAGCCCGAGAAATGGCCAAAGAAGCCACCGAACGATTCCCCTTGGTATCGCGGGTGTGGCTTGATCTTGCCGAAGTGCTCAATCGCCGTGAAGATCGAGAAGGGCAAATTCAAGCACTCCGAGAGACGCTGAAAGTGGCGCCCGGTTGGAGCTATGCCGCTCGGGAATTGGCGATCGCGTTGGCAATGAACGATCAGAAAGCAGAAGCGATTGTTGTTTTAGAACAAGCGATTGCTCGAGCGCCGCTGGACCCCATGAACCATGCCGAGTTGGCCGAGCATCTTTGGAAAAATGGCGAAGCCGACGCCGCCTTGGATCGGTTACGGGTCGCCCTGATGCTCGACCCCGGATTTGACTGGGCTTGGCGACACCTCAGCATGTGGGCCGAAACCTCGGATCAACCCGAACGAGCCGTGGAAGTCGCACGGGCCGTAACGCGAAACCGCCCCGGCGATCCCCGCGCTTGGGTGGCTCTTTCTCGGTTCCTGAATCGGGTGGAATACGCCGAAGAGGCTATTGAAGCGCTCGATAAGGCGATTCAACTGAATCCCCGTAATGTGGAAGCCTACGATCTCAAAGCGGAACGCTTGGCGGAATTGGGACGATTCGACGAAGCAAAAGAAGCTGCGAATCCCCCTATTTTTGCCGATGATCCACCGCTCCTTCTACAGGGGCGCTCGGCTTGGATCGAAGCCCGTCGCGGTAATCTCGCTCAGGCCTGTCGGGAAATGCAAGCTCTGGTGAACTTGGAACCCACTTACTTTTGGGGCTGGCAACAATTAGCAGAATGGTACAACGAATCGAATCGTCCCGTCGAGTATCTCGAAGCCGCAGAAAAATTAGTCGGCCTACGTCCCGATAACCCCTATGCCCTAGCCACGCGCGGCGATGCTCGATTGCAGAACGACGATCGCGAACGAGCCAAAATCGATCTTCAAGAAGCCCTCAATATCGACCCCAGCTACAGTTATCCCGGCTTGGTGCTTTTTGATGCGCACCTTCAGGACCAAGAATTTGCTCAGGCTCGTTCGGTGCTGATCCGTCTCGAAGAAAGTGTGAACGAACAAGGCCGACCGTTCATCTTGGCACGTTACGCCCAGCTTGCTGCCAAGAGCAACGATTTTGAAGCGGCCGCGAACTACCTTCGCGAGGTGTGTTTATTCCCGTCGGATCGAACTTGGCCGATTAAAGCCAGCTACGATGCCATGGTTGAAGCGGGTTGGCGCCAACAAGCCGATGCAATTCTCCAAGAGGTGTTAGAAAAAGCGGACTCGTTCCATCCTTGGGTTCTCATCGCGTGGTTGGAAAGCCAAGCGGGCGAGACGGCCTCCCCCGAAACCACCTTACGCATCCTCGAACGGGTCAATCGGATTCACCCTCGGAACGCCCAAGGGTTCGATGTCCTAGCTGAGATGCTGACCAAAATGGGCCGATACGAAGAGGCCAAAAATGCCTGCAATCCCCCTGCCTTTGCGGGCAATCCCCCGCTGATTCTCAAAGGTCGGGCCGCGTGGGTGTTTTCTCAAGAAGGGGATCGAGAAACGGCCATCAAGAAAATGCAAGAGGTTCTGGCCGAGGACCCCGATTATTACTGGGGCTGGCAACAACTCGCAGGCTGGCTTGATGAGGCCGGACGTTACTCGGAATATCTCGAAGCGGCCGAAAATCTCGTGCGTATCGGGAAAGGGGAACCCCCCGCTTATGGTTTCCGCGCCGAGGCCAAACTCCGTCTGGGAGATCATCGGGGTGCCAAAGCCGATTTCCAAACCGCCTACGACCTCGATCCCCGTTATGCCTTTGCGGGATTGCACCTGATCGATGAACAATTGGCAGATGGCGAAATCGATGCCGCCACCCGCACATTAGTGAAACTCGAAGAGCACGTCGGGGGGCCTTACGTCCAATTA
>CAZFDX010000740.1:0-2556 GCA_964518325.1 uncultured Alcaligenaceae bacterium
AAGGATCGAGCCGAGCGTGCCGAGAGACGAGCCGAGAAAATGAAGAAAGATGCCGAAATCGAAAAACTCGCTCGGATCGCCAGTCAGGAACGAGCCAATCAAGAAGCCCAAGCCAAACTCGCTGCTCTGAAACAAGCTGAACAAGAGCGCCTACGTGCCGATGCCGAAGCAAAAGCCAAACTCGAAGCGGAACAACGCGCCGAACAGGAAGCCCAAAAATTGAAGCGATTACTCGATTTTCTCAAGGAAAAGGGAATCGAACCCCCGTCAGAATAACCCATAGAATTAGGGATGACAGGGGGAGAATCGGGTTAACTAATTTGTTTTGCGGGTCAATTGGACCTTTTGAAGATCAGGACAATTCTTTGACAAAGTCCCAACCTTTTCGATAGGTTCGTTTCACGAAGTCGTTGGCCGATTTTTCATTGGTGACCAGCAGTTTCTCACCGTCCCATTCGAGTTTCTTACCAGCTCGAATGGCGACGTTACCGAGAAGAATTGCTTCGGTCAAAATACCGGCATAATCGAAGTTCGAGTAAGCGACTTCGGGTTTCCCTGCTTTGATTGCGGCGGCCCATTCGTCTTTCATGCCTTGATCCCCGCGACCATTGCTGGCGAGTTTTTCGGGTTTACCGGTGAGGCGTTTCACCCCATCGGGGGTCACAATGTAAACAACGGCTCCGTAGTCGTTCGGGGAGAAGAGAACCCCTTTGGTCCCAACAAGGAACGATCCGCTGGAAACGTGGCTGGCATTTCCTTTGGGTTCTTGTCGGAAGAACCATTTACCGTCTTCAAAGTAAACCGAAGGACCATCGTCCCGTTTGCCAGCACCTTTGACTAACATCGGATCGGGCAAAACGAATTTGCCATCTTTCTTACCTTCATACCAATGCCATGTGACCGGCACCATCTTTTCGCGTTCGGGGAATTCCAAGGTCACATGTGCCCAAGCGGGGTAAGTCTCTGGGTTTAACGGAGCGGACTCCGCAGCAGCGGTTTTAGGATATTTCAGCTTCAGCGCCATGAAGGCCATATTGGCAGTGTGACAGGCCATATCTCCAAGGGCACCGGTACCGAAATCCCAATAGCCCCGCCAACTGAAGGGGTGATAGGCCCCTCGACGGTTACCCCCTTCATATTCTGCATAAGGTCGGAATGGAGCAGGACCGATGAACTCATCCCAATGCACATGGGGAGGAACCGGTTTTTCCGGTGGGCGTTTGGTAATCTCGGCTTGAGGCCATACGGGACGGTTCGTCCACACATGGACTTGGGTCACATCGCCAATGCCACCTGCCTGCACAAATTCCACTGCTTTACGAAGACCATCTTCTGCGGTTCCTTGATTACCCATTTGGGTGCAAACCCCATATTTCTTGGCGAGTTCCCGCATGACACGGGCTTCAAACACCGAGTGAGTCAGGGGTTTTTGGCAGTAAACGTGTTTTTTGCGAATCAATCCCATGACGCTGGCGAGTGCGTGGGTATGGTCCGGAGTCGAAACCACAACGGCATCGATTTCCTTTTCCATTTCGTCATAAAGTTTCCGGAAGTCGAAGAATTTCTTCGCATCGGCAAATTCTTTGGCTTTGGCGTTGAGGTGATTTTCATCAATATCGCAAATCGCCACGACCTTGCCGATTTTGCCCGCTTGAGAAATATCGCTGGAACCTTTTCCACCCACCCCGATACCCGCAATACGCAGGGTTTCGGAAGGTTTATCTGCAGCACGGACCGCCGAAACAGCATCGGCCGTCATGAAATATCCAAGGCTAGCTGCAGAGACGCCGAGGAAACTACGACGATTGATCGATTCGCTCATGGGAGAGTTCTCCAATATGAAGGATAGGGAGAGAGTTAGTCTAAACAGCAAGGACCGGAATTCAAGCCTTGTTCACCGGACTAATTGCCTTTCGTTCCACCGGTGATTTTGACCTTATATTCCCCTTGTGCTTGGACGTTGTAGGGATTTCCTGCAGCGCGAAGATAAAGCCGACCGGTCTGCGCTGGACCTTCGTATTTTTCCCCAATCACGAAGACTTTGCCGTTCTCACCGAATTTCCCAATCAGGGTGCCCGGTTCCCACGTTCCTGCAGCGATATTGCCCGGCCAAACCTTTTTGCCTTTGGGGGAACCAATATATTGGCCCACATAACCTGCCGTGGGATACATGTCGATTTCGCCTTCCGCATGGATGACTACCCGCGTGCCCTCTGCGAAATCGAGCTTCGTATCTAGCCATCGTTCTGTTTGGAGGGCATATTGTCCGTCTAAACGTATTTCGGTTTCTTTCCCGCCGTGCAAAAAAGCAATGCTACCGATATCGCTGAGTTTCATTTGAACCAGACCAAATTGCTGGGTATGGGCTTTGAACGAATTCACTTCGAGCTTCCCTGAAATCATGGAAGCGTCGTTGGAAAGCGCATCTGTTTCACGGTACTTGAGTTTCTCTTCGGTAAACTCTTCCTTTAATTGGTTAAACAATTCGTTAGCGCGTGTTGCGCCCTCGGCATCTTCACTTGTTCCTACCCTGAACAGAAGGGGTCAGGCCTCGAC
>CAZFDX010000741.1:0-2152 GCA_964518325.1 uncultured Alcaligenaceae bacterium
GGGGTGAAACAATAACATAAATGAGGAACCCCCGAGGGGGGGGGGACCGACTTCGCCACCGCATGGCTGAAGCTCACCACCAAATCGCACTTGGGTAAGCGAACAGTGCGAATCGCCAAAGGCATCAGCGGGAGAAAATAGCGATAGGTTTTCCCGATATTAGGAATGTGTTGTAGAAAACTCGTGATAATCCGCCGCGATTCAATCGGAGGGGAAACGCTCCGTGGGATGTGAAGCAGCGTAGCCACGGGGGCCTGGGGAAAATCTTCGCAGAGCACTTCGAGGCATTTTTCCCCCCCCCGCATTCCCGTGAGCCAGTCGCAAACAAGGGCCAGCCGAGCAGAGATCATAGAAAGGTCGAAAGTCCGTAAAGTACTGCCCCGATCACGACCAAGAAGGAGGTCATCCGAAAGGCCCATCGCAACGATTCCCGAAGGATCAAATCCCAACGATCGTGCCGCGTGGCACTGTAGACCAGACTGACCACCACAATCAGAATCGGCAAATGAATATAAATCGACATGACAACTCGATCCTCGGATTAAGCAGCCGGTGGGGGGGAGGGTTCCGTTTTCTCGACTTGATCCGGAGTCAAGGCCGGCCCACGATAGGCATCGTAAATCACCAGAACATTCAAAGCGCCCGCAATAACGGTGAGTACCCAGCCAAGGTCCCAAGTTTTGTCGCGGTCGCGTTGTTGGTTGATCTCTTCATCGGACGGTTGCCGTTGAAACCCCCGAAGTTTGAGTTCCTTGGGATTCTCTTCATACACGGCATATTGATAAATGGCCGGCCATGCCATGATACCAATAGGAACTTGTCCGACGAACTGAGTGCGCGAGTAAATATCGCCGGCAGTGCGGGCCAATACACTCCGTTCGTCTTGATGATAGCGCGGCAGGTAGACGTTCTTAAAATCGCCCAACCACATGCCATAGAAAAAAAGAGTGGTCAACGAAACAAAAAACAAAAGCCCCTTGCCGACCCGCCCTTGAATGATCTGCCCCAGACCGGGAATCAGGTAACTCAGGATCGCCGGAATCGGCCCCGGAGGCATGAGGTTCGGGTTGGAATTCGCCGTCGTATCCATTCGGGTCAAGTCTCACTGCAAAAGAATCGGATGCAAGGTTCTTCGCACCTGAAACAGAAATCTTATGGAATGAACCCAAAGGGTCTACTCTCTCTCCCCTCAAGAAAAAGGAGATACGAAATCGCATCAGCTCCCCATCTGCTGTGCTATGTCGTCGTTGTGATCGTGTAGCTCTTTCGTTAGAGTCGGGACCTATGTACAACGACTAGGACGAACTACCACAGCGACTTGAGGGCGGTTTTCTCTTAGTCCGTTACACCGGATGAAAAAGGATTTATCTGCATTATGATCGCAATGAGCGCTCGGGCAACGGAGAGGCCTTTTGATATGGCATCCGTCCCGAGGGCCCAAGATTGTTCAGAATCAATTCGGATCGACTCTGGATCGATGGTTTTACCGGACTGATTCATAGGTTTCCACATGGGCAGGCCCGTGTTAATATCCCGAACCAATCTCCCCGAGCGATTGCGATATTGCGGTCTCTCGCCCGAGATTCCTGAAGTCATTGAGATCATTCGAGAACGCTATCTTTATCCGTGAGCCGTATATGAAATGGGTCCAGCTAAGATTTTTCTTTCTTCCACATCGCTTCCTTGCGTTGGGCTTCCTTCTGATGATTTGTCTGATGACGTCGCGGGAAGGAATGACTGCCGAAACTTGGAATGTACTAGGCTTCGTCTCCGAGTATGATCGCATCAACTTGGAAAAGAATTTACGTTGGATTTTGGAACGAGAAAGAAAGATTACCTCGGGAAAAGAGCCAAAACCCCGTGTGGCAGTATTTGCCGATGCGGGCGTTTGGCATGTGGGTGCTTACTCGATCGTCGAAGCCTTGGAAAACGAAAAAATTCCCTGCCGTGTGATCGATCGCTCGCTTTTGACAGAAGACCATCTCAAAGAATACGAAGGGTTGATCCTGCCCGGCGGTTGGGCACCTCTCCAAGCCTCGGCCGCGGGGGAAAAAGGACTCAAAGCCATCGAAAAATATATCACGGAAGGGGGGCGTTGCTTAGCGATTTGTGCGGGGGCATACCTCGTTTCCAAAACGGTCAAATACGAAGG
>CAZFDX010000742.1:0-6268 GCA_964518325.1 uncultured Alcaligenaceae bacterium
CTTCGGTAAAGGTCCCATCTTTCAGGGTCGTTTTGAAGCGAACATGAAGTTCCTTCTCTTTATTCATCCAAGTGGCATACATCAAAGTTTGTGTTTCTTTGGGACCGGTCGCTTTTCGACCTTTGAGGGCTTTCTCGGCCACTTCCGCGAGAGCTTTGTTCAAATCCTTCTCCATTTCTTTCAGGCGGGTGTCTTGGCGTTTTTTGGCATCAGCAACCACGGTGGCGGCCTTTAAGGGAAACTCCTTGGTCCCTTCGATGACCTTCATCTTCGTGGCGGCAAAGGCATCCCCTTTGGGTGATCCATCGCCATCGTTCACCTCGGCTTCCACCAAAGTATACCCTTCGGTGATGCCCCATTGTTTGGCCGTGCGGGGGTTGCACATACTCAAATTCGGAATGGCCTTATTCCCCTTCAGGGTTTCGAGAGTCAAAGTCCCAATCTGAGCAGGGGTTTCTTGGGCGTACACCCAGCGGTACGATCCCCCATCCACACTGAAAACCAGTTGATCGGCAGGGCCACTGCGACCTTCGAGGTTGAGGATTTGTTGACCTTCTGTCAACAGTAAACCGATGGTGGTGCCTTTGAGTTCGAGATGATTTCGATTCGGAAAAAAGGCCTTCGGGTCTTTGAATTCGGTGACCTTTGGCCCCATAGGGGTCGGGGCAGCCAAAACGCTTATCGTTAGCAGTCCCAGACCCGCTAACAGATAAAGCGAAGCAAAACGGATCATTGAAATTAGCTCCAAAACGGTTGAGGGATGTTGGAAATAGCTTATGAAAAATCGGGGGAATAAATGTAACGAAAACGGTCCCGCCTCAGAAACAGGCCCCACTGGAATCGAGGATGAAAAAAAAGAGAGAGCTTTTGGGAAAAGGTCCCAAAAACTCTCTCCTAAGAGAACAGATCGATTGAGAATCGATTAGGGAACAACGGCGTAGCCTTCACCCGTCAGACGTTCAAAGTCGGTATAGGTGGCTTGAGCAATTCCACCGGAACTCGAGTAATTGACCTCTAATTGGAAGGTGCCACGAAATGCGTCCTGAGGACTATTATGCACCACAGGGATTTTGTAAATAGTCCCATCTGGGAGGGTCACGGTCACCTGCTTCCCATCCACCGGCCAATCGGCTTTCACGCTCCCTGAGATGAGAATCTTCCCACCGGGCTTTGGCAGAATCACAAAATTGGTAATTTCGGGCGGGAACTTTGTGAATTGATGGTTGACGGGGAAGTTGGGTGAATAGGAGGATGGCAGGGGGTCTCCTCCGGGGGTGGCACGAACTTCAAGTTCCGTGAGTTGGAGTACAGTTTTCGGGTTACTCATTACATTCTCCAAAATATGGGGAGAAAAATTTTAAAAAGGTTGCAAAATAGTTTAAACATACCGAAAAGCAAGTCAAGGCCAGATAGAAATTTATGTAAAAATTTATAATGAAACGAATTTGTTGATTATGCCAAATATCCAGCTTAACCTATGGAGTCACGAGAAAGAGGCTGGCACTTCTTTGGCAAAGAATGTGAACCCCAGCATGAACGAGAGAGGGGTCATTTCCCCTGTCTATCGTGGAGTGGAGTCGAGTCCAAATGGGGTCGGAGTCGCTGATTTGTGGAGCCGAGTCCCAATGCGGGCGGGGTTGCCGATTCGCGAAGTCGAGTCGATTGATAACACCTAGCCAAAACGTGGCATCGCTGAGATGAGTTGAGCGATTCGAGTTTGGAGAAGGGGGCATATTCCCCAAGGGGGCGAGAAATGGATCCCATCGATGTCGCAATTTGGTAGCCGCAACTCTGGAAATACCTTAATGCCTTCGGCGAGAAACACGGCTATGGAGGTCCATCGAGTCCGCTTCTTTCATGGTGTTGGGGTTCCCAAGGGAAAACACCCTTCTGGCGCTTCTTTCTGCTCTCGGTTCTGTTTGTTACTGTGAGAAGCCCTCTCATTGTTTCGATTGGGGCCTCAGCGAGTTTCGGGAAATTTTTTTGTTGGAATTATCGAGTTCCTCTCATCGGCTCGATCGGGGGGAAAGCGGAAGCCTGCCTCCTGCTGGGGCTCTTGCTGGGGCGCTGGCTATCCGCCATAAACACTATTCCTCTTTGTGGTGATCGAGAACTATAATTTTTCTTGTAATGAATGTCCCAGTTTGGGGTTAACGCTGATGGGAAGTCTATTCGGGGGGGAACCGTGACCCAGCCCTCGCGTGAAGAACTCGATGCTTGGGTCCTCTCCGTCGCACCGCGAGCAATGGCCTATGCATTAACATTGCTGCGGAATTCCCATCAGGCAGAGGATGTGGTTCAGGAATGTTTCTGCCGTCTGTTGGCCAAGGCCGATACCTACGACCTTCTCCACGATGGGTTGAAAATTCTTTTACGCGCGATCACCAATGCTTGCATTAACCTCAAAGTTCGGGGGAAACCGGTCATTTCGTTCCATGTGAATGAAACCGATTCGGAAAACTATTCCCCCAACGATCCGGCCGATAAACTCTCTCTGAATCCGGAATTGCAAGCGATCGGTCACGAATTACAACATGCCGTTGCCCAAGCTCTGGAACAACTCCCGACCGCCCAACGGGCCGCTTTGGAACTGAAAAGCCTCGGCCATTCCCAACAAGAAATTGCCGAGATTTTGGGAACGACTTCCAATCATGTGGGGGTGTTGATTCATCGGGCCAGAAATACTATGGCCCAATTATTGGCTCCCTATTTGGAGACCACGGACTTAAACCCATGATGCCGGAACATCCGATCGATCGACTGGTTCGCCACGATGCGGAAGCTCGCGCTGCTCGGGTCGATGCTCAGGCCTTGTTGCTTCGGGTCCGCCACAAGCTCGATTCCAGCCTGCCGTCCCCAGCTCCTTCTCGCTCCCGTTCCCTCGTCGTGAAAACCTTGGGATGGGGCCTTGCGACTGCGTTGACGATTGCCGCCACCATTCTCGTGGGCTGGTTTCTTCCTTCGGATACGGCACAAGCCAAGACCGAACTGCTCGTTCATGAGGTCGAAGTGGCCTATGCCGAAACCCCAATCGACCGTTGTTACGAAATTGAAACCCAATGGGAAACCGAATTCAAAGGTCGATACCCTTGGTTGTTGGCTCCCAAAAAAGCCCGTTTATGGACCCGAGGCGATCGCTTCCTGCTCGAATTGGACCAACCCGATGGCCGAAAATTCACCTACGGCCGCGACGAGGCCGGCAATTTATGGTTCGCTCCGAATAAGAAAATCGGCTTTATTTTCCGTGCCGACGAAACCGGAGAAGGGATTACCCGAATTGCCGAGCTTTATTCGATGCAAATGGATTCGTTACTCAAAGATTTGCAAACCAGCTACCAATTGAGGCAAGAACCGATCAGCGATCCGCCCAACCGAGTGAAAATTTTTGCCAACCGACGTGGCCAAAATCCGAACCCTGGATTACGCTTCATCTCTCTACAATTAGAGAAGAAGTCGAAAACGATCGAACTTCTGGAAATTCGTCGTAAAATGCAATCTGGGGAGGTCCATACCGTGAGCTATAAACATACCGAAGATCGCCAATTGCCGGACCAACGATATCAACTGGCAGGGCAACTCGACCCAGATGCCCGTATTTTTGGCCCCGAACATTCTCAAATCCGCAGTTTGTGGCTGAAACGCCTGATGGATCGAAAACCAACCTCGACTCCAGAAAAACAACCCTTGCCTAAAAAGGCCACCGGAACCTAAAATATCCCAACAAGGGGCAGTAGCTCAGTTGGGAGAGCGATGCGTTCGCAATGCATAGGTCGAGAGTTCGAATCTCTTCTGCTCCATCTTGTTTTTCGATATTTTTCAAGCACACACCTTCACCATCCTCATTCTAAACCCCCACTCAATCAACATCTTTTACTTCGATGTTCATCAAAGTGAAATTTTCAGCCCTCCCCTCGGTGGAATCGGCGAGGACATTCGAGTTAACGTCATCATTCCCAACAATCCCCAACGATCACCCTTTGGCAAAGTCCTATCGGAGTCAAATCGTCGAAAATGGGGGGATGAAAACTAACGGTCCGAGATGTAACGGGAACGTGTTTTCGTTGAGGAAAGATAATTAAAGTTTCTCGTCGGAGGTAGATGGAACTGGGAACTGGAATTGGGAATTATTTTGTTTCTGTGGTTCGGGTCGGGGATGAGTTTGGAGAAACGGACTTATTTTTACTCGCCAGCAAATCGACCAACATAATCAGGCCCGCCACCGCAGGTATCGTCAGGTAGAAGAGGGTACGGGCCATTTTTCTTGGTTCGCCCGTATCGTTGGCAAAGGCGATCCCAACGCCGATGCCTGCCGCAATCATCAGCACAAGGGCTAGAATCAGTTTGGGATAAAACCAGCGGGCGGCTTTCTCCGGTGATTTTTCTTTTTTGATCGCTGCGATCCCTTGGCTTACGGAAACCCCGCGCGAACGAAGTTCATCTAGGATTGTCTCGCCATTGATCCCCTCTTGAAGGCGAGTCTGCACATATTGTTGGAGCACCTCTAACGATGTCTGGGAATTAATTTGATTTAGCGATATTCCACTGGGAGTTTCTGTCATGGTTTGTACCTCAAGAGATGTTGATATTCTAGGCAAACTGCGATTGAAAAGCCAAAAGGGGTTACCACCGGAAACGATAAGAAACGATACAAGATAAGCCCAAAAGGGTTACCAACGGAAACTATACAAGAAATAGAACAAATTGGGGTTGTTCCCGCTTCCGGTTTGTTTCAGGAATTCACCCGCGAAAAGTTTCGAGTAGCCCAATTGGAGATCGGAATGCGAACTGAGGTGAAAATTCACCAGAAAATCAATCTCTTGGCCGACATTCCGCCCTGCAGAACCATTGGGGCTGAACCGAGTGGGACGCCCCGCAGCATTGTAAAGAAAGTCGCGTCGATCGAAGAGCGTAAAATAATGATATTGCGCCAAAAAGGTGATCCAATTCTGAGGGTACATAGCAATTTGAAGATTCAAATCATTGATATTTTGGCGACCAATCACATCAATAAATCCAAAATAATAATGACCAAAAGGAAAAAGTTGATTGAAGGTCTTGTGAGTGTTACCATTATCGCCTACCCCCCCCCCGCTGGCGAGATCGTTACCAATCCAAATTTGAGTACGCCAAGGCATGTCTTGAAAATCGTAACCAACGGCGGTAGTGAGCGCATAAGCCCGATGATCTTTATTGATGAATTGACCAAGTTGCAGCATCCCTTCCACATCATATAAGAATGAGCCGATGCTTCCTGCCGCACGGGAACCAAATGTATGGATGAAATACCCGCCGCGGGCACCATTTCGACCCACGAGACGGGGATCGGGATCGGGGTTATCATTATTCAAACCCAAATAATAAACGTCGAAAAATTGACTGGGGTTCGGTCGATGTTGCACCCAAAGCCCATAAAATTGAACATTTTTATCCGGTGAATTCGCTCGGTTGAAATTCACCAGCACGGGTTGAACCAGAAACGCATCAACATCTGTTTTTTCGGAATGTCGGAAAAGTCGAACCCCTTGGAAGGTCTGCCGAGTGTTCGCCCAATCCGAAGTCGATACCAATCGTTGCGAACCGAACAACAATTCTTGACGGCCCACCCGTAACATCACAGGGGCCTCTCGGAGTTCTGTTAATTTCACCTCGAAAAATAAGTTTTGGACATCGGCCCAATCTCGATCTATTGCTAGGGGGGCTAAATCATTCTGTGAAATTCGTGCATCGATTCCTTCGATAAAAAATCGAAATTGATCGTTATACCAAACATCAACCGAGAGACGATTACGATATAAGAAATACGAATTATTCAATCCGGAAAGGCGACTATTCCCTTCTCGGGCATATCGTAACCAATGTTGCCCGCCCAGAGAAATCATCACATCATCACTCGGTTTCAGGCGTTTCACATGATCAAAAAAATCACGTTGAGTGTTATCACACTGATCTAAATATCGAAAATCGGCATCAAATAAACTCGGGGGTTGTAAAGCAGAGGGGGGATAAGGTTCAATCGGTGGACGATCCCGAATAATTCCATGAAATTGATCCCATAATGAATAAGACCCTAACCCTTGTGGTGGAAACGTAAAAAATCCTAAAAACGGGTAAGAACCTGCCGTGAGGTGTGGAACTTTCAGCCAAGGGCTTTTGCAACAAAATTCCCCACGAGTGGGCGAACCAGCAATCGGGGTGATTTGACCCGGCTCAAATTCGGGGGGAGAATTCGTCGGTTGATTTCCGCTATCTACCGGACGTTACCGTCTCA
>CAZFDX010000743.1:0-2348 GCA_964518325.1 uncultured Alcaligenaceae bacterium
CATCTGATCGATCCTCGAACGGGTCAGCCTGCGGAAGAAATTGCCTCGGCAACCGTCATCGCTGATGAGAGTATGACGGCGAATTTATTGGCGACCACCTTGGCTGTGCTTTCACCGGCCGAGGGCTTGCGATGGATTGAATCTTTTCCCAAAGTGGCCTGTATCGTGGTCACCAAAACAGGGCAAATTCTGACCTCGGCGGGTTCGGATTTTGTCTTCTACGAACCAGAAACCTCTTGCCAAGAGAAAAAACCCAAGCCTTGGCCCGATGGATTTCAAACTTCGATTTCGTTCGAGCTTCCACGCATCGCCGCCGGTGGCAAGGGCTACCGCCGCCCCTACGTTGCGATTTGGATTGAAGATGATGCCGGTAAACCCGTGCGAACCCTTGCCGTGTGGGGGAATCAACCCAAATATCTCAAAGACCTAACGGATTGGTGGCAATTTGCCAAGAACGACAAAATTTTGATTAACACGGTCACCCGAGCCACTCGCGGCCCCGGTCGATATGAAGTGGTTTGGGATGGCAAAGATGATAAGGGCAATCCCGTCGGGCAAGGGACATTTACGGTGAAGATCGAAGTCCATCGCGAGCATGGCAAACACCTTCGGCAGTCGGGTAAAATCGATTGTAAAGGGGAACCAGCTCAGCTGAAGATCGAAAAAAATGACGAAGCCGGTGAGACCAACGTGATTTACGGTAAGAAAAAATCATGAGTCCGATTTATAAGCGCCTGCTCAAAATTTCTCGATTGGTCCACCTTTACCTCACCTTGTTTGGGCTAGCTCTCATTCTTTTCTTTTCACTCTCGGGATTCATGCTCAACAACGAAAGTTGGTTCAGCAAGAAGAAATCAAACGAGAATGAATCGGCCGAGGACGAACAGAACACGCAACGAGGAAAGGTCGATCCGAAATACTTGAACCTCGAACTCGAAAAACCCGACCCAGACCATCCCGAGAGAAAAGGGGTCGATAAATTCGAGGTGACCGAATCACTTCGGAAAGATTTTCAGATACGCGGGGCATTTGATAAGGAACGATACCGCGAAGAGGAAGATCGAATCGAAATCTATTTTGTTCGACCCGGTCAGGTCGTGCAGGTCGAGATCGATCGTCAAACCGGCGAAACGATCGTCCGAACGGAAAACGAAGGTTGGGCCGGTGTGATGATGGACCTCCACAAAGGTAAATACTCAGGCAAACTTTGGAGCTATGTCATCGATACCTTGAGCGTGTTACTTGTGATCGTTGCGCTCACGGGTTTAATCCTGTGGAGTTCGCTCAAATCTCGGGGGAAATGGGGAGCCTTGACCCTTTTTCTAGGAACCGCCCTTGCGTTTGCTATTTATTATTTTGCTGTCCCGTGATGCTTGATCTCTGCAACATTTCAAGGGGGCTGTCATTTCGCTTTTGGAATTGATTATTTGCTGTCCCGTGCCCCCTCACGAAAAATAATCCCCTATTCGATTCTCCCCTTCCGTTATTCCCAATTGACTCACCCAACGAGATCAGAATTTCATCCCGCTAAATCAAGGGTTCTTCATCCCGCTAAATCAGGGGTAAAACCTCGGCGAAGGGTGTTCTCGGTCACAGCACGAGGGAGTAAGAATTGCAATAGGTAATCGGGACCACCTGCTTTGGAACCGATGCCAGACATTTTGAATCCGCCAAAAGGTTGACGATCGACAAGGGCACCGGTGATTTTCCGATTGATGTAGAGATTCCCAACACGGAACCGACGTTTCACCTCAGTGATGTTTTGCGGACTTCGCGAGAAAAATCCCCCCGTCAGGGCATAGCGGGTGCCGTTGGCGATCCGTAAGGCATCCTCAAGATTTTTCGCCTTGATGACCGCCAAAACGGGGCCAAAAATTTCTTCCTGCATCAGGGTCGAATTTTCACTCACATCGGTAAAGATATGCGGGGGGACATAACTCCCTTCATCCTTCAGGCCGGCCCAATCCCCAGCAAACGCCAAAGTCCCCTCTCCTTTGCCGATCTCGATCATTTTGAGAATCCGTTGACGGGCTTCTTCATCGATCACGGGTCCCAAGGAGCAGCCGGGGGATTCCGCAGGGGCCAAGGTCAGGGAGCGAGTCGCTTCAATCAAGCGAGACAAAAAGGCATCGTAAATGGGTTCCTAAACAATCACGCGGGAACAGGCGGAGCATTTTTTCCCCGAGTAACCAAAGGCACGATCCACGACACCTTTAACGGCCTCATCGAGGTCCGCATTGGCATCGATGATGATCGCATTTTTGCCCCCCATCTCGGCGATGACTTTCTTCACATGGGTTTGACACTCGGCTTGGATTCAAGCGCACTTGTTTAAGGCCCACTCACAC
>CAZFDX010000744.1:0-1716 GCA_964518325.1 uncultured Alcaligenaceae bacterium
AATGGCCCGCAGTCCATTAAGGGGTGCGGCTTACCCGGAAGATTGGCAAAGCGCTTGTCGGCTTTACCAATTCCCGGCGCGGAGCCCCATTCGTTGAACTCCTTGGCCTGATCTTTCGCAGGGATCGAACCATCGTGATAAATCTTGCCACAGGTGTAGGTATAATAACCTGCCTCGGTGAAGGTCTGTGGTAAGGTCACACATTCTTTTGTTTCATTCACTTGTCGAATGCCGGGCGCTAATCCGTAAATTCCTGTACTCGTAGGCCGATACCCCGTGAGCAAACTGGCTCGGGAGGGATTGCACAACGGGGCCTGACAATGAGCGTTGGTGAACAAGGTTCCGCGACTGGCTAAACGATCGAGGTGCGGCGTCAAAGTTTGAGGATGCCCCCCAAGGCAGCCAATCCAATCATTCAAATCATCAATGGCTATGAACAGCACATTCGGGGGAGCCTTAGCCCAGACCGGTAGGGGCATCAACATTCCAAACAGAATCCAAGAGACGTATTTCATAGGGACACCCACACGGGGTTAACACATAAACAGGGACAATCAACCTCTGGACAATCACACACAAGACGGGCTGATCCTACTGCTTTGGGGCAATCAGTTCAGACAGGATATAACACGTTAATTTTAATTCGATCTCACATCCACGAGACCTCTATGCTCATTCACAACTCCTAATCGTTATAATATATTAAATCGATAGAATCATAAAATTCGGATTATTCCTTAAAATAGATACAAAATATCACCTGAATTCCCCTCTCTGATCCTCATTTTCGGACTAAGTTGAACATTCGTTTTGACAGGGACATTTCGCTGCCCTACAGTTTCGGCAGAATCTGCACAAACCAACTTCTCGGTGAAATCGATTGTTCCGATTGATTTTCGCTAACCGTCGAGTTGCAGAAGATTGATTCAAAAAGATTGTTGAGTGCAATCGAATCAATCGTGCTAAAACGCATCCTTGTGAGAAACAGCAATGTTCAAACGTTCGACACTCAATCTTATCTCCTTAGAAAGCCGAGACCTACTGAGTTATGCGGGATTCGATGCACTGGAAGTGAACCAAAGCCAATACAACGAAGGACATGTTTTGGTCCGATGGCTTAGCACTCCCACGACGGATGACATCGTTACCTCTTATGAATCACTTGGCCCCGATCTCTATGTGGCTTATTTGGCGCAGGGAGTAAGTGTTGCCCAAGGGATCGCTCACTTGCAATCGCAAATCGGGGTCGATTTTGCGCAACCCGATTATGTCGTTGGGGTGACCCGTACCACCAACGATCCGCTCGTGGTATCGCAATGGGCTTTGAATAATACGGGGCAAAATGGCGGTACCGTCGATGCCGATATTGATGCCTTCGAGGCGTGGGATATTGCTACGGGAACACGGGCTACCATTGTTGCGGTGATTGATACCGGTGTCGATTTTACCCACCCCGATTTGGCCGCCAATATGTGGATCAACAGCGGTGAAATTCCGGGGAATGGTATCGATGATGATGGGAATGGTTTTGCCGACGATGTTTACGGTTGGAATTTCGTCGGGAATAATGGCAACGTCATGGATGATAATGGTCATGGGACTCATGTGGCATGGATGATTGGCGCGGTAGGGAATAATGGGATTGTTTTTGCCGGGTTTAACTGGAAAACACGCATCATGGCATTGAAATTCCTTGATGCTAATGTTTCGGGATTT
>CAZFDX010000745.1:0-1786 GCA_964518325.1 uncultured Alcaligenaceae bacterium
CCCGAACACGCAGAGGGCACCCCAGAAAAGGTCGAGTTGCGCTTGGCGATCGTGGGACTGCGGAACGTGGGGACAAGTCCTTTCATGCACTAGTTAGCTCAAGCGGAACGAGTCATCGTCTCGGAAGTCCCCGGTACCACCCGAGATAGTGTCGATGTTCGGTTTACCCGCGATGGAAAAGTTTTCGTTGCCATTGATACGGCAGGGGTCCGCAAAAGAGCCAGTTTGGCGAATGATATTGAATACTACAGTTTGCACCGAGCCGAACGATCGATCCGCCGTGCCGATGTGGTGTTGATGTTTTTCGATGGTATGAACCCTGTTAGTCGGGTCGATAAACAATTGACCGAGTATATCGTGGAGAACCATAAGCCCGCCATTTTTGTGGTGAATAAATGGGACCTGCTCAAGGATCAGGTCAGCACGGAAGAATTCGGCGAGTATTTAGCCAAAGTTTACCCAATGTTAGATCATGTTCCGGTGGCATTTATCACCGCTAAAGAGGGGAAAAACGTTTTCAAAGTGTTGAACTTGGCACAACACCTTGCCAAGCAAGCCTCACTGCGAGTCGGTACGGGGGAACTGAATCGGGTTTTGCGAAACGCCCTACTAGCGAATCCCCCTTCGCAAAAAGGAACACGGATGCCCAAAATCTACTACGGTGCGCAAGTCGCGAGTTCCCCCCCCACGATTGTTCTGTTCACGAATGGCCCCGAGTTATTCGATGATGTTTATCGACGTTATCTGCTGAATGTCTTCCGGCGAGAATCGCCCTTTCCCGAGGTGGCCATAAAACTCGACATTCGCCATCGAAGGGATATGCGAAAAGGAGCAGCGGAAGAACCCGATTTGTTAAGTCGCCCCGAAGGGGAGCCGGAAAAGCCATCGGTTCCCAAACCAAAGCGCACCCCGAAAGGAAAGAATCGCCCCAACTCCGAGCTTTGGGATTTATAATTGCCCCCCCCCTCGAAAGCCCTCCGGTTCGTTACGCTAGAGCTAGTTCAAGAGGGGGGTCACGCATTGAGCATTCCCTCTGAGGTTCTTCTCCTCACGTTGCCCTACATTTTTTGAAGATGAATCCCCATGAGAAATGCTTTAGAAACAACGAAGCGTAACGAGTCGAGAACGAAGGCCGATGAGATGGCAAGAAGGAAGGGCGATGGGGTGAAAAGAAAGCTACGCTTCGACCGTCCAAAGATCGTCGCTTCGGAAAAGTTTGTCGAGATTGCCGACCCCTTTCGCTTGAGCTTCTGCAATCTGCTTCGAGTGAAGTTCCTCAAACGGGGTATGGCTTACTTTACGAACCACGCCAAAAACTTCGGGGAAATGAGGAGGATAAAAGCGGCTCAGCAAAAAGGCATGGGCCGGATTTTCCAGATTCTCATCGTGAACCAGAATGTCATCGAGAGGGCAATCGACCCCAATCGTCACCACTTCGGGATTCAAGCCATTCAAGCGGATTCCCTTATTTTTTTCCTTTCCAAAGATCATGGGTTTGCCATGTTCTAGGTACAAGCAATTGTCGTCTTTGGTATCCTTACCCGTGAGATATTCATAAACCCCATCGTTGAAGATGCTACAGTTTTGATAAATCTCGATGAAGGCAGAACCTTTGTGAGCGGCCGCTTTTTGAATCACCGAAACCAAGTGAGCCGGATTGCGATCGATCGTCCGCGCGACGAAGGTGGCTTCAGAAGCTAAAGCAATGGAAAGAGGGCGGATCGGGGAATCAATCGAGCCGGTGGGAGTCGATTTCGAGGTAGTGCCGATGCGAGAGGTCGGGGAG
>CAZFDX010000746.1:0-7710 GCA_964518325.1 uncultured Alcaligenaceae bacterium
CCCTTGTTGCCGCCACTATTGTTGGCTTGGGTGTTTCCGCCTTTTTTGCCGCCGTCTTCATCGTCGAGGAAGAACACCAAGCCGAGGATCAAGGCCGCAATCGCTAACACACCGATCCCCACACCCACATAAAGGGTGACCTTACTTTTGCTGGCTTGGGTAGATTCTTTGTTCTTGCCTCCCTTTTTGCTTCCCTTTTTGGCACCTTCTTTGCCATCCGAGGCATCGTCCTCCAGATCAGCAGGACTTTCGACTGTGAAGCGATATTTACACTTCGGGCAGTCGATTTTTCGACCAATCAGGTTGGGATTACGAATGGTGATTTTCGTCCCACATGATGGACATTCTTGTTTGAATGTGTTTGTTGTCGTACTCATATTAATAGGGACTCCGTGAAAGCCGGCGGTCCAAAAGCTACCTAGTTAGGGTTTTATCATATCCCAAATTAGGGGGAAGGTGCAAACGGATTTCTCTGAGAAGTTGCATTCCTCACAAAAAAAACACCCGAACATTCAAAATGTTGGCACATTTTATGAAGGTAACGGGTAACAGATCGAACTCTCACACTTTGTCTTCTCATGAAAGAATGGGGGAGCGGATCGGACCTTATTTCCATAATCAAACCGGCGAGAAATTTCGATCAGCGGTAGATTTTGACTTGAACACCGCGAGAAATTTCGATCAGCGGTAGACTTTGACTTGAGCATAGCGATAGACCACATTCCCTTGGAGGTAGCCTCGGCGTACTTCCTCGGCAACGTAACCTGAATTTCCTTCTTCTGCGGGCAGGACTTCGACCACTTCCATTTTTTCCGGATCGAAGCGTTCACCTTCGGTTGGTATGGGGGTCAGGCCATTTTTTTCAATGGCTTTTTCGATGCGAGAAATGCTCATTTCGTAGCCGGCCAGTAAACTCTTGAGGGAAACGGCCAATCGATCCTGAGCATAACTGAGATTTTGAGCCTGCTCAATCAATAACTCGTTCACACTCTCCTGCCAATCTTTGAGTTCCTTTTGTAATGCCAAGGTCGGCGGAGCCGCATTCGCGGGCGGAGAAGTTTTTGGTTGACGTCGCCACCATTTGGCCCAGAAGCCCGAGGGTTTGGGAGGTTCGGGCATCCCCGTGCTTTCCGAGGTGGCCGAAGCGTCGGTCAAAAATTCTTCGGGAAATTCGATCGGCTCTAGCACTTCGACATTCAAAAGATCGTTGATCTCTTCACTTTGCTTCCGCACTTGGCGGTAGGCCAGTTGAAGGGCATCATGAATATCAAATAACGATTTGAGTAAAGGCTTGACCTCTGGTTCCGAAGTTTTGGGGGAAGGCTCGAATTTTGCCAACTGTTTTTGCATTTCCCCGACTTGGTGGGGCAGAGCTTGAAGAGGCTCCAGTTGAGTCAGTGTGCTTCGGAATGCTTTGGTTTGTAGGTTGACCTCATGACGCAAGGCCGTGAAATGCCCCACGAGAGTTGCCAAGTCGATCGGTTGGGAAGGCAACGGTTGAGGGCTAGGAAGAGCATTGAGCTGTTGAAGCCAGTTGCGGAATTGCTGCAAGACCGATTCGATCTCGGAATCATCCAGCAAGGGCGGTTGAGACATAGGGGGTTGATTCTCGGTATCTAGGGGATTCATTGTTTTGGCTTAATGATTTGAAGCAACTGCGGAAGGCTGACTCGGGTTCGTTCTTGTGAATGGATCAATTCGTCAATAATTTCTTCCACCTCGTTCGGGTTCAGGGGTTGCATGAGCCAGAGATTCATTCGGGAATTTAAGTCCTTAATCATCTCATAGGCGGCCCGAATTTCTGAGAACTTCTTCGGCTCACGTTCTGGAGGATTTTCCTTCACCAGTGTGAGATACCTAGCACGAATCGTAGCATCGTCATCCAATTCAGACACACCCAAAATGGTGTATGGGGAAGGCATGTTTCACTCCTCTGATGCCACCTAGTTTACAATAGGACGAGAGAATGAGAAAGAGGCTCCGCTCCTATTCTCGGAGAAAGGGTTCATTCGGAATCAGAGGGTTCGTTCTGGAGGAAGCAAGTCGCCGCACTGGGTTTCGATGACCTGTATGAGCGGGATTACTCGAAAATTCTTTATTCTTTGGCTTTGATAAAGGGAGAGAAGACCAAGTGGATAAACCGCGATAATCCCGGAAGGGCCGAAGTAAGAACCAATTTATCCAACGCCGTTTTGAAAGCGCTGGGGCCTTCGATTTGTACAGCTTGATTTAACGAATAGGCCGTGCGAGTCCCTTTCTCGAAAGTCACTTGTTGAGCAATGTCGAACATGCGAACGAGGTTGGCAATCCGCAAGGAACTTGGAGAGTTCGGATTGAAAGTCAGTTTAAACTTTTCACCGGAACCGACAGGCCAAGAAACACGGCTGCGCACCAGCGCCGCAGGGAAGAAGCAGAGCAACAAACAAAACATGTGCATTCCGAAGACGTGTAAGCCCATGAAAGGACCAATGCCCAAATGCAACAGAATGCTCCCCGTGACGACCAGCCAACGGAGTTTCGTCCACGCGAGGAAAATAAAGCCCAGTTCGAGTATTAGGGTAAAGATGCTAATTCCACCGGCCACGGCGGAACCGAGCATGCGATGATCGGCCAAGAAATGCAATATCGATTCATACGCCTTAAAGTGAACCATGCCAAACTCGGGGCTGGCGATACTCATCCAACCGGCTTCATGATTCCACCAAGCGTTCCCTTTAAGTTTCGCCATCCCTGCGGAAAGGTACATCAAGCAATAATGAATTTGAAGTAACCTGAGAGTGAGGTTGGCCAACCACGTTCTGGGTGGGCCTGCAAGAATTGCTTCGGCCCAAGGAACCTTTTGATCCCCTGCGCGATGCAAAGCTCGTGCGGCACGAAAGCGAGCATAAAGCCGATCGATGGAGAGGGCAGCCCCGCTAGGGCCAATCGCAAGGTAGAACAGAGCAATCGTCTGCATGGTATCTTGACCAAACAGATACCATTGCCCGCGATGAATGTAGAACAGCGTGCCCAGAAACGCTAACACCGAGGTAACCCGTGTCCAGACCCCCAAGGTGAACAACACCAACACCAGCAGAACCAAGGCATGCGCCAATCGGATGCTATTGGGGTCTTCAAGGTGAAAATAAATCGAGAAATTGGGAATGCCAATATGGTAGGCTTGGCGGTAGTCGGTCCCCCAAACGTGATAATTCATCAACCACGATTCCCGCTCCGCGAGATCATTCGGAAGCGAGATATTTCGCCCTTCGTGATCGACCCGTTCCCCCACAAGGAATTGATAAGCGCCGCGTCGATTATCACCGGGCATGCTCAAGCCGAGCCGAGCAATCACATACGAATTTCGTAAGCCAAACGATTTGGGATCGTCACTGGGGCTAAGGGCATCGGGCAGGACCGCAAAGAAATCGAGAATCTCTTGCCAGACCTTGATTCGTTCTTCCGGTGGAAGGAAAGAAATAAACAGGGTCACGCCACGACGATCATCCCAAGTGAGCGGGGGGGGGGCACTGTAAAGCTGCAATTGTTTGGAATCAAAGGCCAAGTATTCTTTGGCGCGTTCGAGGCGTTCCTTTTCTTTTTCGTCACCGAGTTTGGCACGGGCCACCATAAGGGAAGCGGTTTGCACCGGCCCCGAAATGAAATTCCGGACCTGTTCTTCGTGATCCTTGAGACTTAGGTTGAACTGCGTCCCCAACTCGGTCAATCGTTTGAGCAGAGCGAAGGCTTTGCGTCGCTCGGCGGGGTCTTCGGGTAAGTTCCTGAGAAATTGCATAATCGCCACCCGACGTTCCGGCTCGCCTTCCAAATAAATCGGAATTTGAGGGACCCGCCAATCGGTGGGAGCCACCCAGTACGGCGCCGTTCGACGTTGCGCATTCGCTGCTTGGTGATCCCACCATGCTTTGGGGCCAACGGTATCGAGCAATTCTACACTATAGGCAGCGTGGGTATACAGCGCCACAAGGCCAATGAGGATACGCATCAACCCGAGACAAATGGGATCGCTGGGCAAGAAAAAGAATCGCATCACGGGATTGCGTAAATTTTTGGGATCAAAGGTCATGGTTTTCCTCCGTGAAGGCGATGGCTTCCTGCATGAATGTTCACATAATCCTCGTAAAACTCATCGTAATTCTGAGCCGTCACTTGCTTCCCGTAATCGACGAGATTCTTTTTCGGAAGGATGGGAATTTGCCAATAAAGCAAAGCATCGTTGAGATTAATTTGTTGCCCCTGACTATCAAATTCTCCCATGAAGTGGACATTGAACGTCGTCGGATCAAAGGGGTCCGTGCGAACCAATTCATCCGTAGTTGGGCTAGTGACGTAACCTCCTCGACCGGCGGTTACCCCCATCCCCTTCGGATACCCGTGATATTCTTGCATCGATAAAATCCGGTGCGTGGCCCGATAAATTTTCACCGATTTGACCCGTTTCCCTTCGACAGCATACTTGTTGGCGAGAAATCGTGCATAGGAAGGTAACAATTGCCAGCGGACGTGATCCATTGGAATGAGGAATTGTTGCTGCGGATTGGCTAATTGAGCCATCGGGATCGGAGAGCCTTCGGCGGTGTATCCGCGTTGTTTCGAGGCATTATCGCGCCGTTCGGTCACGGCCCGCAGTGCCGATTCGGAATAAGAAATCCCCGTGTGCGTTTGGATTGCTTGTTCCGTATAGGCTAACCTTCTCACATATGTTAAACCAAGCGGATCGATATAATCTCGTCGCCTTGTGGGGAAATGAATCCAACGCACATCTTTCGGTTCATCCTTGGGAATGAGAAGATCATCCTTCGGGTCCAACGGACCATATTCAATGCAGAACCACAACTGCGACGCATCTCCGGGGTTGGGGGAATAAAATTGGTAGGCATTCGACATATATAAGGTGGTGTGATAAGGTCGCATGACCCGAGTATAAATTTGTTGGGTTAACCACGGTGACGGTTCAGGGCTGGTCATGGCACCGTAAATCGAGGTCAAATGAAAAAAGACCCAAGCAAGCACCACAAAGGCAATCACTTTGGCAGGCATTAGGCCATTCTCTTGCGATTCCGAGGCGGCCGCCTGCCGATGATCTTGCGGTTTCTCTTTCAACCAAGCGCGTAAGGTGGGAATTCCGGTCCATACGAAGCCGAATGCCGCACCAATCAGGAACAAGCGGGAAAGAAACTGCAACGAATCCCAATGATTAGAAAACCCACCGATCCAATAAGAATGGTTGCCGACCCCCATAGCCAACAGGGCCGCCATCGCGAAGAGGGCATATCCCAACGGGTGAGTAGGCCGAAGTGTGACGGCCCCCCCCGCAATGATAAGTCCGATAAAGGTCAGTAAGCCGCGTAATCCCGAAAGGTTGGTTTCAGGAGATTCGGGATTGGTATCCCCCACGATAAGCCCGATAATCAGACTCACCAGCACAATGATTAATCCGACCCCCCCGCCAACACCAACCCACTTGAGTTGAATTGGGGGTTCCTTTAGCGATGTGGACGGGTTCATTTCGATCACTCCTTCGCATCTTCGTTCCATCCCAGAACCGATTTTATCGACTTTCGATAATGCGAAAATCGGCCTGAATCCGATTCTCGATCCCAATTCCGAGTGAATTTTTGGGCGAATTTTGGACCCGAAATCGGACCAAGCAGAAGGCAAGACTCAAAGGCGATACAATGAAATTATCCTGCCTAATCTTTATAACCGAATGCGATTCCGAAACGTTTAGATAAAATGTGTGGATTGTAGGAAGAACCGAAGAAGGCCAGAGGTTGAGCATCTGATCCAATTGTTAAAATAGTTGGGTTTTATACGGCTGTTGTGATCGTTGAGACCCGAAAGGTCCCCTAGAACAGCTTGACTAAATTACTCAGATTATTTTTGACTCCTATCTTCTCAGGGTTTACCATTTTAACAGTTCGATGAAATTGCCTCATTTGAACCAATCGTTAAATTAAGAGTTTTTCAACGAGAGACCGCGCCACGGCTTCTGAACGGATACGATTGGGGATGGTTATGTTGACCAGAGGCATCGGATTTTTACAGACCCGTAAGGTTTGTCGAGGCGCGGCGGAGAGGTTCCCATGTATAGTTTGGTTCTCATGGCGGCCGTGACCGCCGCTCCCGAAACCCCCTCGAAGTTCTTTAGCTGCTTCAGCTGCGGAACAGGATGCACCACGAGCTACTCTTGTGGTTTTACAAGTCATTGTGGGTTCGGATGTTTCAGCAAGTTTTGTAACACGGGTTATCATTGTGCCCCCGTAACGACTTGCGCTCCCGCTTGCCCTCCGGCTTGCCCCCCTGTCACCACCTGCGCACCGGCCCCCACCTGTAACACCGGTTGCAACGTCGGTTGCTCCGTGAGCTTGTGCAACCATGGCTGCGGTTTCTCCCTCTGTGGCAAATTCAGCGGTTGCAACCTCTGTGGCAAATTCTGGGGTTGTGGCTTGTTCGGCAAATGCTTCAACAAAGGCCACAGCAGCTATGTCGTGAGCGATTGTGGCTCGACCGTGGTGGCTCCGGCTGAACCCGCCAAAAAAGATGCTCCTAGCAAGGATATGCCCAAACCGGCCGATCCCAAACCGGCTGATCCCAAACCCGCAAAGTAATTGCTCTCAACAACTAAGTCGAATTTCTTACCCAAAAAAAGCTGAGGATGCTTCCGCAAAGGCATCTTCAGCTTTTTTTGTTTTTTTAAGGGCGGCCAACGGTGGGATCGGAGCGAGCTATCAAGCCCGCAACATCCCCAGCAGCATCTTCCGCTTCTTTTTTTAATTTTGAAGGGGCATTTCCAGCCGATGATTATACTACTCCAAAAGAGGAATCGTCCTAAGTTCCCTCCTCTCATGATGTTTATTGAGAAGAAATGTTCATCGAAGATGATGACGCTCTTTGAATATGGGACATTCATTCAATGAGGAACATTGATTGAGGGGTGATTTTATTTTCAAACGATTATTTGAAGGTTTTACAAAGATGGCAAAAAGATCATTGAAGGATTTGCGGATTCTAATCACAGGCGCTTCCGAAGGGATTGGTCGGGCTTTGGCTTTACAATGTGCGGCCAAGGGGGCACGGGTGATGGCGGCCGCTCGGAAGTTAGAAAAACTGCAAACGCTCGCCCAAGAATCGGCACAATACCCCTACCCAATTACGATCGTACAAGCTGATGTCAGCACTCCCGAAGGACGAGCCGCACTCGTCGAGGCCGTGCAAAGCCGTTTCGGCGGTTTAGATATTTTGGTCAACAACGCGGGGATCGGTGCCACAGGGCATTTTGCCGACAGCAAACCCGAAACATTCCGACAAATTATCGAAACGAATGTGTTCGGCACCATTGAGACAACACGACTGTTTCTTCCGATGCTCGAAAAAGGAAAAACTCCTGCGGTTGTCAATGTGTCCTCGATTTTAGGTCGTCGAGCAATTCCCGGACGTTCTCTTTATTGTACAAGTAAGTTTGCAATCGAAGGATGGACGCAGGCCATTCGGGCCGAATTCGTTCGTTTCGGCATTGATGTGATCCTCATCAATCCGGGCTTAACCCAAACGAGCTTCTCGCAGAATATGCTCGAACGCAATGCCAAAATGCAATTGGACCACATGCGGGGCATGACCTCGGACCAAGTGGCCAAGGCCATCATCAAAGCGATGGAAACAGGGAAGAAAGTGGTGAGTCTCACGTTTCGCGGGAAAGCCCTTTTGTTT
>CAZFDX010000747.1:0-2585 GCA_964518325.1 uncultured Alcaligenaceae bacterium
TAGGTACCAAACAATACAACCTTTCCGTATCTGGGCAGCGTAAGCAGTTTCGCCGGTGCCGTGCCCCCCCCCTGGAATGACGAGCAATTCTAAATCTTCATTAGCTTTGAGTAAGGCATTCACATCCGCCATTGTCGCGGCGGTGTCCACGTTCCGATCGAGTTCGCCTACGGTCAACAGCAAGTTCCCTTGCCTCCTGTGTGCCTGTTCGACATTCGACGATCCTCTATACTGAGGCCCCACCGGATAACTCATCCATAGTTCGTTCCACCAAATTTTGTCCATGCGATTATCATGACACCCACAATCAGCAACGGCGACCTTGTAAAAATCCCCATGCGCAATGAGGGCACGCATGGCATTTTGCCCGCCGGCGGAACCACCGTAAATTCCCACGCGGGAAAGGTCCATCTCCGGATATTTCTCGGCCGCTGCTTTGATCCAGAGAATTCGATCGGGGAAACCCGCATCTCCTAAATTTTTCCAACAAACATCATGAAACGCCTTGGATCGGTGCGATGTTCCCATCCCATCGATGCGCACCCCTACAAAACCCAGTTCTAAAATTGGTGTGATATTCGCAAAGACTGCATAGGCTTTGGGAACATGGGCTGCATGAGGACCTGCATAGATATTTTCAATCACAGGGTATTTCTTTTTGGGATCAAAATTGGAAGGACGATAAATAATTCCATAAATATCAGTTTTGCCATCTCGTCCTTTGGCCACAAATCGTTCTGGACGTTTCCAACCGGTCTTCAACAGTTCACTATCATCCGCAGTTTCAATCACACTGATTAATTTACCGGTTGATAACTCTCTTAATTCTGTGATTGGTGGCAGATCGACACGCGAATAGGTTGTAACCAATCGATTACTCTTCGGAGCGAATGAAATCGCAGTGTGTGTTCCATCCGATTCGGTTAATCGAACTAAATTTTTGCCATCGAAACCAATCCGAATGTAGTGAATGTAGTAGGGGTCTTGTTTTGGATCGATCCCTCCTACGCGAAGAATGAGTTCGCGTTTCTCGAAATCGACCGATTCGACTCCCCGAACCACCCATTCCCCTTTAGTGATTTGGTTTTTCACTTCTCCTGTTTTGAAATCAATCAAATAAAGGTGATTCCATCCATCGCGTTCCGACATCCAAATAATTTCATTGGTGTTGGGATTATGATTTAGATATTTTTTCTGAGCGTAATCGAAAAAAGTTTTTGGTTCTTCATTGATGACGGTGCGAACTTTGCCCGTTTCTCCCTCGATCGCGAGATAACGATAGGCTTGATGCCCCCGTTGATTAAATTCAAATGTGAATTCCTTACCATCAGGCGTCCAATTGCCGACGGTTATGGCATAGGGATTTTTGAATAAATCATCCGAGACGGGAATTTCCTTTGCATTTTTGGTATCGAATAGGCGAGGCTTTCGAGTGGGAATTTTGTCCCCCGGTTTGTCATATTGATAGGTTAATAATTTCGGTTGAACTTGATCCTTCGGCGAGGATTCAACAATCGTGACGATTCGCCCATCTCCCTTGGTATTGCGGTAGACAATCACCCGAGAAAAATCGGGCGACCAGCGAATGGCCCCGTTGGTATATCCATCCGTTTCGGTACCATCTTTTGTGAGTTGAATTTCTTCTCCCCCCAATTTCGATTGAATATAAACATTGTGATTTTTAATCGTCAAAATATAGGGGTTATCCACATTTTTTGATTTTTGACATAAGGTTGAATCTTCATCATTTTCGTCGGATGAAGATTCTCGATTTTTATGATCGTGACCGAGAATTGGTTCCTCATCGATATTTTCATTGTTTGGATATGAGGATGAGGATAAAGATTCTGGTGATTTTTCTTTCGATTTGTTTCCCAATTCCGAAACGCTATTTGTGGAAGGATCGAATTGCCAGTTCTTATTGAATGCAGAAAACCGAACTTTATCATTTTGAAACGACAGATTCACAATCGGCAAACGCTTCGGAAGGACGTTCTTTCCACTAGCTTGGGCAAGGGCCTTGGCGAATTTATCGTGATCGAATGCGATTTCTTTTTTCCCCGAGAGGGCATCGACCGTATAAAATTCATACTCCCCCGGTCCCGAATTGGAACGGAACCAAAATCGTTTTTCTTGCTCATACCAATTCGGTTCTACTTTGTCACGAATGACTTTGCCGGCGAAGATTTTGTAGATGGCCTCCGAACGCTCATAATCGGCTTTGGTACCTTGTGCTAAAGCCACTACGGACGAAGTTAACAGACAAAACAGAACCATTCGCATATCGGGAACTCGGTACTTAGTTCAAAGGAGAAGTCTGACCCAGAAAATTGTTTTAGAAGGGAATGGGATAATGGGAACGATTTCCGTCGGCTGAGGAGAAAATTTCTAGGAAGCGATTTCGATTTGGGGCGGGAAATCGCGAGTGCGAGAGAAAAAAGCCCCTTAGAGCCTGTTATTGACTTTGGAGTCCCAAGTGTTTGATGGCAATCATAACAAAGGCAAGCCAATGCCAGCCGGCTAGCGTTTCGGCCAGTCGTTCGTAATCCCGCGTCAAGCGGCGAAATCGTCCAAGCCAGCCGAAA
>CAZFDX010000748.1:0-1794 GCA_964518325.1 uncultured Alcaligenaceae bacterium
GGTAATTCCCCCCTGATCCCTTTTTGAAAGATCGATTGCACGGGGGGGGGGATTCGTTCCCAAAGGTGGTAGTGGTGCAATATCGAAACCGCTTCGGAATACGTCGAGGGGTCCGGGGTGGTGGGACCCGAAGCAATGACATCGAGCGGGTCATCGATCACATCCGAGAGAATCAACCCTATCATTTTCTTACCGGTAAAGGCCTGAGCTAATCGCCCCCCCTTCACGGCCGAGAGATGCTTGCGAACGATGTTCATCTCGGTAATGTTGGCACCACTGTGATGCAGAAGTTTGGTCACCGTTAATTTATCTTCCAGCGTGATTCCCTCGATCGGGCAAGGTAACAAGGCGGACCCCCCCCCCGAGATTAAACAAATCGCCACATCATCCGGCGTGGCATGGCTGAGCAAATGGAGCATTTGCTGGGCACCTGCCACCCCTTCGGCTGTGGGGAAATTGCTCGCAGCGGGACGGGCACCATGAAGGCGAATCCGCCGGCTACCAAAGGCTTGCTCATTCGGCACATTGACGATCCCTTCGCATCGAGCAAGCAAGTCGGCCAACACCTCCTCCAGAGAATGGGTCATCTCGGCGCTGGCCTTGCCACAACCTACCACCAGAATGCGAGGGGCATTTTGCAGTTGTGTGAGAATCTCGGGGTGAGACTGAAAAAAACGGGGAATCAAATGACGGGGACGCACCGAATCCACTGCCACTTGCCAAATCTGTTGCGCCGTTGCACGTTTACTCATCATCATGGCTCGGCTGGTCCGATCCCCAGCGACGAAGAAGATTATGTTCGATACCTAATTGATCGCAGATACGCCCCACGATGAAGTTCACCATATCTTCGATCGTTTGAGGAAGTGTATAGAATGCAGGCATGGCAGGCATGATGACCGCCCCCGCCTCGGCCAAGGTGGTGAGGTTACGCAGTTGGATCAAACCCAAGGGGGTCTCTCGCGGCACAATGATGAGTTTGCGTCTCTCTTTCAAATGCACATCGGCCGCACGATGAATGAGATTTTGCGAAATTCCTTGAGCAATCGCCGCCACTGTCCCCATGCTACAGGGACACACTACCATTCCCCCTGTCAGAAATGAACCACTCGCAATACCAACCTGAAAATTCCGAAAGTGATGATAATGCAATCGAGAAAAATAATCCTCGCAATCTGGAAACAAACTGCGGGGGTCAAAAGCATTGAGGAGGATTTTTCGGCCCAATTCTCGCTCGATCACTTCCGTGGCAGCGGGACTAATCACCAGATGGACGGTTTTGCCCGCCCGTAACAACACCTGAACCAACTTGATTCCATACGCAGAACCGCTGGCACCCGTGATGGCAACAACCAGATCATTTTTAGCCATTTGTCTTATGCTCCGTTGTCTTATTCATAGGGATCGAACAACGGTTGAGTCGATTCCTTTATGGCACGACTCACTTGCTGATCTTTCTCATCTGATTCGATTCTGTTGCACGAATCCTTTCTACTACCCAATCTCGATCGAGAGAGATAAAATGAGGGAATAAACCTTTTTTAAGTCGAGATATTTATGGCAATGACCCTGACCGAAAAGATTTTGGCCCGTGCTGCGGGCAAGGATCGTGTGAATCCCAATGATAATATCTGAGTAAACGTCGATGTGCTTATGACTCATGATTTGTGCGGTTCTGGACCCATTGTGCTTTTCACAAAGAACTTTGGGTGGGAGGCCGCAAAATTCTGGAATCGCGAAACAGTCGTTCTTATTCCCGACCACTCCATCTTGTCCAAAGTTACCTTGGCGAAT
>CAZFDX010000749.1:0-3040 GCA_964518325.1 uncultured Alcaligenaceae bacterium
GTCACACTGCGAGCGTTTGGTCTGTGGCCCTTTCTCAGGAGGGGACCTTGGCCTTATCGGGGGGGGGGGAAGGAATCGTCCGCTCTTGGGATACCAGCAACGGGCGACAATTGCACGCCCTCGAAGGGCATACGGGGTTAATCACTGCCTTGGCAATGCACGAGAAAGAAAAATGGGCCTTGAGCGGCGGAATTGATGGACAGGTCCTTGCTTGGGATTTGCAAACCGGAAAGGATAAACAACGATATTCTAACCTTGGCAAATATATCACCGCCTTGGCTTGGGATACCGATGGGAAAGGCTTCTTCGTGGCAACGGGTAAGGAGATGAAACTCGTTTCCTTTGCTACGGGACAAATCGAAAAGACCTTTACGGGGCATACCGGTGCCATCAACTCCATTTTCGTGAACGATCAGAAGCAAATTGTCACGGCTTCGGATGATACGACCGCTCTGCTTTGGGATCGGAATGCCAAGGTGGTTCAAACATTCAAAGGACACACGGGGCCGGTTCGGAGTGTTTGTTGCAACGCAAAAGGGAATTGGCTTGTGACCGCCAGTCAGGATGGAACCGCTCAGGTTTGGCAAATGGAAACAGGTAAACCACTGTGGACCTCGAAAAGGCAAAACCAACCGATTATCCACGCGCAGTTCACGCCGTCGAGCAAGCAAGTGGTGCTGATCCTGAAAGAGGGAACGCCGCTTGTGTGGGATTTACCCAAATAACCAAGCCCAAAGTCGGATGATTTTTTCGGTCCAAGAATCTCGTTTTCGCATGAGTATTCCCCCCCCCCTCTCGTTGCGTGGGACAGAAAGCGTTTAGAATCAGGGTCAATTAAGTCTCTGCGGGGGCATCGTCGGAACCACGCTCGCGGTACACAACCCAACGCCCATTCGGCAGCAGAATTTCATTCGGTCTAAAATTCGCCTTGTATTTAAGCGATTGACATTTCTCAACGTAATAACCCAAATACAAATGTGGTAACCCCTGTTCCCGACAGGTTTCAATGAGGCGCATGATGTTGAAAGTCCCTAGGGAACGATTTCGATAGTCGGGATCGTAGAAGAAGTAAATCGCAGAAAGGCCCACCGATAACGTATCGACATAACCCACACCGATCAGTTTCCCATGAAGCCGATATTGCCATTCTTGCACAGGAAAGGGGTTATTCACAAACGAATTGATATACTCGGATCGTGAGATAATCCCATCCAGACTCCACTCCCGATGATAATGCTGATATTCATGATATTTCTGATGCAACCGAAGTTTCTCTTCACTCACATCGGGGGTGTGAATCGTCAATTCCACATCCCGATTCGCTTTCACAGCCCGTTTCTGCGACCGATTAGGCGTAAAGGTTTCAATCGGGATGCGCAGCGAAAGGCATTGCCGACAATCGGGGCAATTGGGCCGAAAAAAAGCCATTCCAAAGCGACGCCAACCGCGTAACATTCGTCGTTGATAATCCAAAGGAGTGGCTTCTAAAACGTAGGTATATCTCATCTGCCAGATTTGATTGGGCAGATAAGCACAGGTGGTAGGAGGGGAATTGATGGTGACTAGTGTGATCATTTTGCGAACCGAACTCTTCCTTTGGTTATCTTAGCCGAAAGTCCAAAAACCAAAAGAGGTCTCTTCAGAAAATCGAAAGGGAGCGAACTTTACACTTTACGCCAAAGAGCCTCGTTGAGAAAAACGAAGCAGAGCGAATCGAAAGGGGCACCGTGTTTCAGTTCCTTCACTAGGTACCACGAAAGGCTCTTTCACGCACGGACTTCCCAACCGCCGGCACCGATGATCCGATGTGTTCCGATGTGAAGCTGCCCCATTGCTTTCAGCCAAGGAACTAACGAGACCGGAACCGAACCATAAATTCCCTTCCCAATAATTCCTTGCATGTCCCATTCTTGTTTGCTGCGGTTCGATCGTTTGTGTTGCGACCAACTCTTGTATCCCGATTCCAACAAACAAACTCGCGAGGCCATTTCTTTCAAGGTCACAAACCATTCATCCGGCAACGGATTGCCCCGACATCGAAACAGCGGCCCTAATAATTGCAAGCCACTGCGGACGAGGTCTAACATGCTGGGCCGAGTGACCAATTCTTTTTCGTTATTTGGATCTTTTTGAAATATCATCAAAGGGGTCGTGAGATGGATTTCGATTTTGGACAGAATTTCCCCTTCCGTTGGATCGGTTAATTGAATCCTTCGCGCGAAGTCGAGGCGGGTTCCCTTCACAGGCATAATCTGAACACGATCGTGTCCTAATCCGGTGGCCCGATTTCGGAAGGCAGTTTCCAAATGCGACCAAAACCGATCGATCGGCTCGCGTTGCTCCCCAATGAATAACACACGAATCTCGAAAATCTGTCCCACTCGGGCTAGGCTAGGGAGAGGGAATTCGGGCCGAACCACGAACGAGCGTGGGGCTTCTTTGTGTCCGCCGAATAAATGCACCCCAGCGGGAATATCGGGTTCAAAGATTTGCCCATAACTACAGGTGGCATTGCGTTCACACCCTTTGCAGTATTTCCAGCGTGTTTGTTTCTCATACTCCGAGCGATGGCAATCGGTATTCCGCCAGCGTTGGGCCACAATCCCACGAAGAGCAGGTCCCAGCAACGATTGCAGTTGACCTGCCGATTGGACCTGTACTTTCTGAGAAGATTCGATGATGGGCAGAGAATAGCCCCGTTGATTCGCTACCGACACAGAAATGCCCCCAGAGATTCCCTGTGTGCAGTTCACCACGATTTGTCCCCCCAATCGAGTTCCTACGGAATCTGGTTTCCACCACCCCGTTCGGTATTTTTTCCGGTGCGATGGCCCTTTTACCCAATACACATTTCGTTTCCCTCTTATGACAGAAAAATCTCACGATTTTTTGGGGGATGCAAAGCTGAGAGCTGAGAGCTGAGAGATGAAACAAGAAAGAAGAAAAAATTCTCCATTTTTCTGTCATCGGCAAAACGATCTGAAGTAATTCTCTTAGGGATTCTGAACAGGGGCGGGGGCTTGAAAAAAATGAACTGGGT
>CAZFDX010000750.1:0-2881 GCA_964518325.1 uncultured Alcaligenaceae bacterium
ATGTTGCGTATTTTGGGTGTATTGCGGTTCCTTTGTTTGCCCTCGCACAGAATGCCGATGCCGTTGCCAAGGTCGTAATACAGTTCGTTCAGGCCGGCCATCTTAACCGAGACGTTGTGAGGGTTATTCCAAGATTGTAAAAGCCAAGGTTGGTCGTAGTGCGGTTGCCAGGTTGGTATGGACTTAACCAATAAATCTCGTTCCTTCCATTCGGGGTTACGCGGTTTCCCGGAGGCGCTCCATCCTAAGGCAGCAGAAGCCAAGCCCCGTGAACCGGTCAAAATCAAGCGGATGGCCGAGCCAGCCAATTGCACTTCCCCTTGGGTCAACTCGGTGGCTTCCAAGTTTCGGGCTTGACCTTCTAGGGTCATGGCCAAAATGCGATCACTGGTTTTCCGAGTATCTGGGGTTTTGTCATCGATGGGGGGGGCAATCTGATTGATATCAATCGACGAGACCCCAAAGACGTTCCCTCGGACCACTAAAGTCGAAAGAAACAATACGAAGATGCAGGCGAGATAAATCACCTTGCGACGTATCGCAGCCTGACGATAAACGCTTGCCATTTCCGATTCTCCAAACCAGTCTCGACACAAAAACTCAACCGTCGCCAAGCAGTGTTGTTATGCAGCGATTTCTCGTGCTTTCATTAAGTAGTAAGCTGCCACCAACCAAGGCAGGGTATAGGCCGCCGCCGATAAGCAATTGATTAGGATCATATCGCTGGGGATGCTAAAGCCTTGGGCAACATATTCGGACCAACCGTAGCGATTCACATCGGGAATCACGTTATAAACACGGCGCAGGGTCCATCGATAAATCGAATCCCCCGCAAGGACTGCAGAAACCGCAGTGGTCTTATCCAGTTCCTTGGCGGTCACTTCATTCCGAACGAGACGGAGCAAAGATTCGAGTGGCCCCCCCCCTTCGTTTCTTCCGGTCACAATCGTGGCGATAAAGTCGAGGAAGAAACCGAGTAAGAAGATCAACAAGGCCGAGATCAGGCTCACCACACCGGCCAAGTAAGTGCTGATGGAGATAGCCAAGGCAATGACGATGAGCGTCCGCAGCCACAGGCCAAAGGCTCCTTTGCAGTAGTTGATGATAAACGAGCCTTCGGCTTCGAGGAAGTACAGGTCCCATTTGGCCATACCAACGAATTGGCTAGGCGTTTCGCATTTGACCGAAACCCGTATCAGGTTTGGTTTCCCATCGATCGAGGTACCTAAGGGGGAATCGTTCTTGTTCGGTTTCCCTTCGAGGGCGTTTTTGAAGAAACTTTCGGGCACGGGAAAGGCAATTGTGTGATAGTCGAAAACTTCTTGGCCCAACCATTCGTAACGCCCAAATTCTTGGGCGATTTGCGAGATTTTTTCCCAATCTTCCACGCGGTCGGGGGTGATATTTTGTTGGTTGCCAAAGGCCTTGGTAATGGCCGCTTTGTATTCCGACTCACGGGCAGGGTCCCATTTCCATGTGGTCAGGTCAAAGGTACAAAGGACCCCTTCCCCTTCATTCCCCTTAGTGGTCCGGTAAATATCGAAGGCGAATTCGAGTTTCACGGCCTTTTCTTTGGTCCCAAAAGTGGGGTTCACTTGAGTGAAGTTCCACACGGCCCGATAGGGGCTATTCGGCCCACCGGCGATGTGTAGGCGATAGCCATCTTCTTTACCCACATCGGTGCCACGGAAATCTTCCCCTTGCTTGCGTGAGGTAAATTCGAGGCGGCCATAATTCACCACGCGGGAGCGTTGGCTTTCTTGTTTGGCCTCTCTTTCGATGTTCCCTGCATAGATCAAACCCACACCAACGATCGTAATCCCCACCAGGGCCATGGTGATTAGCCCGACGTATCCAAAGAATCGGCCCAGCACGATCTCGAATCGTTCGACGGGTTTGGTCACAATGGTATGAATGGTGAGCGATTTAATATCGTTGGGGATACTAAACGCAGCCAAAAGGAGACCAACGGCCACGAGCAGTACGTTGTTGAATCGGGTCGAAACATCGATGATGTTTTTGAGTTCTTCTTCGGCCTTACCACCGAACCACCACCGCGAGGGGAATAACTGCAACAGCAGCACGGCAAGGAACACCCAAACCACTCGGTTCCGAACGGCCTCTTGAAAGCTCAGCCGAGCAATGGCATACACCCGATTGAAACGCAATTTGGAAAGATCGAGCAGGAAAGGACCCACAAAGCCAATGAGCATGAAAAAGCCACCGATGAAAGTAGCCCATTCATAAATGGCCACCATAGCAGGGTCGGCCGTGGGAACCACAGTGATTTCCGAGGGGTCCGTGACATTGTCAGGTACCTCCGAGCTAAAGGCGACCAACAAAATCCCGAACGCAACCAAGTAGGCGGCCAAACCAATGGCGCCGGGAATCACCATCAAGGGGGAAATCAGTCGGTTTTTTCGCGTCTCAGGGGTGGGATAGTCGTAAATAGGGCGCAGGATGGCCAGCAACAGCCAAATCGTCAGACCCACAAAGGCAAATCCGCCGGCATCCTGAACGTAAGTAAAGAGCATTTCCCCAAAACCATTAAACGAGGGAGGCTCTTTCTCGAATTTCATCACCCCAAAGAGGGGACTCATCGAAAACATCGGGAATCTCCGAGCTTAGGGTTAATTGTTTGTATTCGAGGGGAGATAACGACGGCCGGGGCGTGCTTTCGATTCTTCTACCACTCGTTTGAAAAGGTCTTCCAGTGTGGTGGTGGGATGCCCGAAGGTTTCTAGGCTTCCCCCGTGCTTTTCGATCACGGCTTTCAGATCGGCTTTCAACGCTTCGGTTAATTGAAGGTTGGTCGCTTTGAGTTCCACGCGGCGGGCATCCTCGACTAGTCGGTTCACTTCACCGAGTTCTTGAAGGTCCC
>CAZFDX010000751.1:0-5037 GCA_964518325.1 uncultured Alcaligenaceae bacterium
GATTTAGAAGAACGAAAAAGCCCCAATCGATGAAAAAGAGGAAAGTTCACATCACCCCCCCACTCAAGCCATAAGGCATACGAAATGCAATTGGATACCACCGTTCGATGAATCAAGAATAAAATTCACATCAGAATGTGAAGACACAAGAAGACGTTCACCGTGAAAACGTTCAACGTCAAGACATCCACCATGAAGAGGCGAGAACCGGAGAACGCGAAAACCGGAGAATGCGAAAACCGGAGAACGCGCGAATCAGAAGATATGAAGACGTTCACTGTGAAGATGTTCATGGTGTAGATGTTTCTGCGGATAGAGGTTCCCCGTGTAGACCTTCTCCGTGAAGAAGGGGGATCGAAAAAATTATGGGTTTTCTCTTGCATCTGAGCGAAAAAATTACCATCATTGCCGTAACCTCCACAGGAACCCCTTATGCGCGTGAAATACTCCTTTGAAGAGTTAGACAAGGAAACGCAAGACTATCTACTCGCTGCCCGTGACCGCAAAGGGATCGGCATGCCCGGTATTATGGTTCCCACATTCGATGTGAAACCTTGGTTTTCTTTGATCGCTGGTTTGATCGTTATCGGCCTGACGATCTATCTCACGTTCCCACCGAAGAAGGGCCCTATCCCCATGGCCTTGGGTCAAACAGCGGGATTTTTATTGGGGGGGTGGCTGGTGGTGGCGGCCTTTCGGATGTGGATTGCTTATCGAGGGAGCAAAGCCGCGGGCCACTTTGTTTATGTTGACCCCGAATTTCTTTATCTATGTCGCGGCTCGATGGTCGAGCTGATCGATTTAATCAACCTCCGTACTGTCTCCGTCAATCATAAATACACCAACAATAAATATAATTCTTCGGCCCTGAACCTGAGGATTGATCGGGATTCGATCGAGGTCAACCTCCCGAATGAAGAATTGGCCAATAAAGTCAAGCACTTTTTAGATGCCGTGATTCTCATTCGGGACAGTGGGGAAAATCCCCATGCCGACGGAATGAAAAACCTTTCTGCTCCCCTGATGGCTGCCATGTCCCTGCACTATGCCCAATTCCGCGAATTTCCCGAACGAATCACGCAGGAGAATTTGGAAATCACTTACATTCCGAAACCCCAAGCGGTGAATCGACCCTCCTTGGGGTGTTTGGGACTCATCGGAACGATAGTGGCAGGTATCCTGTTATTTGTTTTCTTCTACAACACTAATCCCGTAATCAAACAAGAAACCGAATGGGATGAACTCAAAAATCAACCGCTTGAATTTCAAGTCCCCATGTTACGGGCTTACCTTGCCGATGAACGGAACCAGTCTCATCGGCAAGAAGCCAAAGATCGTTTAACGCAATTCTACAACCAAGTGGCGAACGATCGAGTTCGGGGGATCGATCCCAACTTTGCCAATGCGATGAAACGATTGGTTACCGACTTAGCCCAACGCCAAGCCGTCATTTCGATTGCGGTGCGGGATCAAAGCCCTTCTCCCGATGAACAAAAACGGAAGCACCTCGCCGATTTTCTGGCCGATCGACTCGGGGCTACCATCGGTGATACCTTGGTCAACTTCGTCTTGCTCGATAAAGAGGCCGACTTCAAGGCTCAGATTGAATTAGAGTATGTCGTTGTGAATCCCAACCTCATCGAATACAACCTAGAAATTCGCCCCGATCGGACCGCAGACCCCATCCTCAAAGTCACCAAGGTTCCCTTCAGTTTTAAGGAGAATAACGTACCTAATTTCGGTATCAATTTACCGGTCGGGAACAATATGCCCTACCCTCAAGATGGTGCGGGGTTATTTATCATTCCGACGAGCGTCCAAACGAAACTGGCCGAAGACCTCGTGAGCAAATTAGTCGGCCCTGTTCGTCCGCGACCGGTCCCCCGAGATGATTTTTAAGCGGTTCACTTTCTGTTCTGGATCGTTTCGCTTTGTTTGGATTCGTTTCACTTCATTTCGCTTTTTCTTTTCTGCCCGTCTGAAATAGAATCGAAATGACGCCCTCCTCTCGGACGATCCCTGCCGAAATTCCTAATCTATATCCCTGTCGAGTTTTCGAGGGAACAAGGATGATTGCCATTACGGGGGCAGCAGGATTTATCGGCTCGCATTTGGCCCATCGCTTGGCCCAACAAGGGCAACGTCTTTTATTGGTCGATCATCCCTTGGTTGTTGCCAAAACGGGTAATTTCGTCGGGTTGGATCGCTTTGAGTTTTTGGATCACCACCAATTTTTGAAAGAGCTACAGGCCTCGTCGCTCCCTCTCAAAGGGATATTTCACTTGGGGGCTTGTAGTAAAACCACCGAAACCGATTGGAACTACCTGCTAGAAAACAACGTCCACTATACCCAAAAACTATGGAGTTGGTGTGCAACGCATCAACAACCATTTATCTATGCGTCGAGTGCTGCCACCTACGGGGATGGATCGCAAGGGTTTAGTGATCGCATCCCCTCAAGGGAACTTCGTCCTCTGAATCTGTACGGCAAAAGCAAAAACGATTTCGATATTTGGGCACTGGAACAGGTGGATTCGGGTCAGCCTGCGCCCCCGACGTGGGCGGGCCTAAAATTTTTCAATGTTTACGGCCCCCGCGAACGGCATAAAGGACCGATGGCCAGCGTCATTTGGCATGCCTTCCGCCAAATTCGAGAAACGTCAATCGTCAAACTCTTTCGTTCGACCGATCCCCGTTACCCCGATGGTGGCCAACTCCGCGATTTTGTCTTTGTCGAAGATTGCGTTGACCATATGTTATGGTTTTTTCAAGAACGTCGGACCAGCGGCCTTTTCAACAGCGGCACAGGAGTAGCACGAACCTTTTGGGACCTCGCCCAAGCCACTTTTGCTGCCCTCAATCGTGAACCGAAAATCGAATTCATCGATATGCCAGAAAGTCTGAAAAAGCAGTATCAAAATTTCACCCAAGCGGATTTAACCAAGCTGCGAGAAGCCGGCTATACCAAACCCGCCACGACCTTAGAAGAAGGAGCCAAACTCACCGTTCAAGGATACCTCCATTTGCTCGGCGAAAGCCCTAATAATAAGTAGTGGTCAACCTATGTAGGATTGAGGGGTCAGCATGCCATGCTAAAGTTGAATGGTCATCTCGGCGGCAAACTGATTCGGAATAAAGGTTCAGTGCCGAATCGATTGACCTCGGCCTTCCCCCCCTCAATCGTGGTTGACCCCACAACGATTGGGTTCGATGGCGTTCCTTAAGTTTGACTTGATTTCAAAGGTGATTGTTTATGTCGGTGCGTAGTCCGCGAATGGCTCAGATCGAAGCATTATTGGCCGATGATCCGGATGATCCGTTTCTGAATTATGGCTTGGCGATGGAATACGCCAGTTTGGGGGACGAAGCCACTGCGGTGAGCCGGTTAATCGCTCTCACACAGAAATCCGAATATGTGCCTGCTTTTCTTCAAGCAGGTCAATTGCTCAATCGTCTGGGACGAATTGAGGAAGCCTGCACCATCTTACGGCGAGGAATGGAAGTAGCCCGAAAAGTAGGCGACGACCACGCTTACTCCGAAATGAATGGGCTACTGGTTTCGATTGAGTGACCGATTTTGGGGAGATACACCAAGGTGAAACCTCGACGTCAACGCTCGACCCAACAGGGAGAACATCGCCCCGTTCTTCTGCGTGAGGTTTTAGAGGTTCTCGCGATCCAATCCGGAAATGTGGTGGTCGATTGCACCTTAGGTTTCGCGGGACACTCCTTGGAATTACTCAAAGCCGTTGGGCCGGACGGTTGCTTGATTGCCCTTGATCTTGATGCGAACAATCTGAAATCGGCCGAGGAGCGTCTGAATCCGATTGGAAATCTCTTTTCGCTCCATCATGCGAATTTCGCCGGTGTGGCTCAGGTGTTAGGGGAACTGGGCTATACGGGTTGCGATGCTCTATTGGCCGACCTTGGGGTTTCTTCCATGCAAATTGATAACCCCGAACGGGGGTTTTCCTTTGCACGAAATGGCCCGCTTGATATGCGTATGGACGCTAGTCGCGGTCGAACGGCCTTTGAAATCCTTCAATCGCTTTCAACCGAAGAACTAGCAGAAGCCCTTCGAGTTTACGGCGACGAACCCGAAGCCGAGAAAATTGCCCATGCCATTACGGAGCGTTTTCGCATCGGCAAACCACCCACAACCACGCGCGAGTTAGCCTCGCTGATTAGTGAAGCGGCACCGGTGACCATTCAATACAATCCCTTGCCCGGTCAACCCCGTCCGAGACAGCAAAAAATCCGGCCCATTGCACGGGTTTTTCAAGCCCTGCGGATTTTGGTGAATCGGGAACTGGCCAATCTGCAAGAGTTGTTGCGGGTGCTTCCTTGGATTCTCAATCCTCGGGGGCGTGTCGCGATCATCTCGTTTCATAGTGGGGAAGATCGCCTCGTGAAACGGGCCTTTCGCGAAGGTCTTCGGAACGGCATCTATTCCCAAGTCAGCGAAACCCCTCTACGAGCAGGGCCGGAAGAACGATATAACAATCCACGATCTCGTTCGGCCAAACTCCGCTGGGCGATCCGCGCGACCTCTTAACGCAGGCCTATATTTCGTGCAAACCGAATTTGTTCCCCTTGTCAAACGACCGAAATTCCCCTTTCGTAACTTACCAATTGAAGGAAGACTTTGGCTGTTCGCATCGTTGGGGTTAGGAATCGGCGGGGCCATCAAATCGATCAACCTCGTCATCATCCTTGCCATCCTTTTGCTCGCCTTGTTCTTCGTGAATCTCTGGCTAGCAGGACGTTCTCTACGCTCTGTCCAAGCGAAACGACTGTGGCCGATGGCTCCGGTGGCGGGCTTACCGATCTCGTGGATTGTGCAAGTTTCCACCCGAAAATATCATTCGTTGGGTTGGTCGCTGGTTGAACCACTGGGGGGGGAAGAATGTCCGGGTTGGTTGATCCTCAGTTTGGAACCGAATAAACCGCTTCAGTTAGCCGGTCGTGGCATTTTCCCCAAACGCGGTAAAATTTTGGTTCCTCCGTTAGAAGCCTACTCGGGCTACCCTTTTGGAT
>CAZFDX010000752.1:0-6996 GCA_964518325.1 uncultured Alcaligenaceae bacterium
AAATAAAGCAGCAGCAACGGACGAGTTTTTGAAGGCTCTGAAACTGGCGACACCGGTGATGCTTGTTTTGGTGAGTTCGGTATTTGTTCCGGTAAGCCGAGTGAAGGACATTGCTCGGACGGTGGTTGGTAGTCTGCAAAACAAGACCGAAAAATTGAAGGACAAGTTCAGGACGGCGGTTCAGAAATTGCGGACAAAGGTGCTGCAAAAGTTCCAGAAATCGTCGCCGCAAGATAAACGGGTTGTTCGAGACCTGAGTTACAACTCGAAACTTGATAATTCCAAACACGTTCTTGAATTACACGTACTTCCGGGAGCTAAACCGAATGGGCAAGCAGGGGCAACACCAAAAGAAAGCATCGCTATTTTGGTGGACAAGCAGAACCTGACCCTCACCCTCAAGAATATCGAAGCCGATATTAGTCGTGTTTCGACGAGCGGCACAACAGCCGAGAAAGCAAAACTGAACGAACGCAAAGCAGCATTGGATCATGCCAAAGGGATGGAGCAAAAGGTTCTTGACCAATCGAAAGTGGTGTTAGACCTTGATTTCAAACGACAGGGGATGGTCAAGAAAATTCAAGACCTGAAAGCGGAATTGAAGACTCTGACGAAAGCGAACTCCTCGGGCAATTCTAAGGCAATCGAGAAGAAACGTTCGGAGATCAAGAAAGCAGAATTGGAACTGAAGACGTTTTCGAGCAAAGAGTTTTCGCCAGCGAGAAAGAAACTGTTGACCTTGTTGCATGGCACAAACCCAACAGGTGAAGAAAGTGCATCAAGCCAACAAGGGCTCATCGATTTCCTTGCCAGTTGCCAACTAACCGGAGCGTGTTTCGCAGCCGGAACGAAGCTGTGGACAGAATCGGGTTGGAAGAGCATCGAAGAAATCATCGCAGGCGAGAAAGTCTATTCTCGAAGCGAATGGGAACCTGCATCCATCGTGGAACTGCGAGAAGTGGAAGAGGTCTTTGTTCGCACAGGGATCGTGTTCCACTTGCACTTGCAAGGTGGAAAAACGATCCGCACTACAGGCGAACACCCCTTCTATCGCTACAATTCACAGTGGAAGGGATGGGAAGACGGTCAACCCGGCGAATGGGTTCTCGCAAGCTCTTTGACAACCGACGACTTCGTTATGACCCACGACGGTTCTTGGTTCAAAGTCGAAGAGTTGTTCGACACAGGCGAATGGGAACTCGTCTATAACATGCGGGTGAGTGAACACCACACCTACTTCGTCGGTGAAGGAGAGTGGACTGTATGGGCACATAACCTCTGTTTGGAAGATCCACTTTTGGCAAGTGTCAAAGAGGAATTGAAAAACAGTGATCTTGGGAAAGATGGATTGAATATCTATAAGCTGAATATGAACTCCCCAGATTGGGAACAACCGGCGGAACAATTTAAGAAAGCAGACAAACAAGGAACGCCGTTTCTGTACCTGATTGTGGATCGGGCAACAGCTGATTCGCATTCCCGTATTCTGAAAGTCGGTATCACTCAAACTCAACCTTCCACATCTGATCGCAAAGGCGGACTTGCTGATCGATTTGGGGAATATCGTAAATGGGTGTTTGAAAATGCTGCCCGAAACCCACCACAAATCACAATTTTTGCTATCGAATTGCCAAAAGCAAAATATGAAAAAGCTCCACAGGCTAAGAAAGGCACAATTATTGACTTGGAGAAAACGATCCAAAAAACTCTTTACCATGCGAAGGTGTACCAAAATCTTCCTCGAGAGTTTACGGCTACTCTGAAAAGAGATCGCACCAACGACCCTGTGAAAAGATTTATTGCTGAATGGCAGAATCAATCGCAAACCGATGGTGTTCTGACAGAACCCACTAGGGCTATCTTAGCCGGCACGGTTTTTCAAACGGTTATTGACAAGGCTCTTAGTGACGGGGTTTCATTAGGAACCCGCATTCACTCAATCAATCTGAATCAACAAGATGCTTGGACACAGATTGGCAATCTTGCGAAAGATGAGTATCTTTACGTCTTAGAAGATCGCACTCCAATCGTAGCTCGAGAGACGATTTTGAAGGTTGGGTCAACCAATCTCAATAACATGGATGATAGCCGAATCAAGGATTATCTTGAATGGGCCAATCACGGAATGGCGATTACAATCCACATGATCCATAAATCTTTGTTACCTACGAGTTTTCAAGGGCTCAGCACCTCGGGTTGGGCAATCTCGAAGTTTGAACATGACACTCTTCGGGTTCCAATCTACGCAAAAAATTTGGGTCAAGCACTTCCGAGAGACTTTGAACGTAAGAGCTCATGGAGGCAAAAAAGCAGTGACCCATACCATTCTTCCAACAACACGACAAAGAACTGATATTCAAAAGGGTTTTTCTAATGAACGAGCAAGTGTTTCGATTACAACCCCATACTCACGATTCTGATGATCGTTTTTATACTGGGATTTCTGCTTCGGGGGAGCAAGCCTTAATTTGTTCTGTTGGCCATCAAGACGATACATTGATTCTTGTGATAAAATTTGATTTGGATGGAAACTATACCTCATACGATCAGATAAAATCGACCATCGATTACAATGCGTTTGAGGAAGGCTTTGCAAAAGATAACCCTGATATTCCCTCAGAATGGTTACTTACTCGCACGTACATCGCTTTTGGAACCGCACGAGCTTCAGAAGAACGGCAAGTACGAGATTCGTTGGGATACAAATCTGGGGCTATAGTCGTAAAACCATTTTTTCTGGAGGAGCATGATGTTGGTATTTTCCAATATCCGTCCAGCTTGGTCGATGTCGCAGAGTCTCCTGATTCGTTTCGAGAAGACCGTCCTGATCTGATTGAGAGATTAGAATCTTGGATCCAAAAAAAATTCTTTGTTTTCCATCGAGAAAATGATGCTTACGTCGATGGGAATACTGGATTAGTTTGGGAAACCTGACAGCATTGGAACCTCGAAACACACCCAAGATTTGCGGAAGGTGTGGGCCGAGAAACTTGGTCTTTTGAAGGCTCACACAAAGGAATATCAGAAAGAGCGTCAAACCTTGATGACCTTGTTGCAAGGCAAGAGTGCAACAGGTGTCGAAACGAATCACGCCGACCGAGGTTTGATCGACGAACTCGCCAGTTGCCAACTGACGGGAGCCTGCTTTGCAGTGGGAACGAAACTGTGGACAGAATCGGGTTGGAAGAGCATCGAAGAAATCATCGCAGGCGAGAAAGTTTACTCTCGAAGCGAATGGGAACCCGCATCTGTTGTCGAACTCCGTGAAGTTGAGGAAGTATTCGTTCGCACAGGGATCGTGTTGCGATAGCGTCGTTGGAGTTGCTTTGCTGTTTTCTGGTATGCCTTGCTATTCCCATCTTGCTTCTCGTTTGGTAAGACTTACAAAGGTAGGGTACTTGCTCCCTCCTCCATGAGGCCCTCATGTCACAATCGAAGTTGATTGAGAACCCGATTATCAATTCTCCTTTTCGTATCCCGAACTATCACCATGCTGCGGATGCATCGAATGCGATTACGAACCAGATTCTTGAAGGTCGTCGGCGTTCGCAATACTTTATGCCGATTGCACAACCACGCAAGAAAGGGAAAAACCTTTTTGATGATATCCCCGAAGAACGGGCCGAGCCTGACCATGTGAATCGGATTCGGGGGAGTGTTGATCTTTGGCGTAAGCGTGGGTATCCCGATGTGACACCCGTTACTCGTCGGCTTTTGGAATACTGGACGGATGAAACCCGTTCGCGTCGGTTGTTCTTTTGTCAGATTGAAGCGTTAGAGACTTTGATTTTTATTACCGAAGTGGCAAAGCAAAGTAAGTACGGCGAAACGTGGATTGACGAGCATTTGCACACCGCAGGCCTTGCAGCAGGGACTACCCTTTTTCGGATGGCGTTCAAGATGGCGACAGGGAGCGGTAAAACCGTTGTCATGTCGATGATGATAGCTTGGCACACCATCAACAAGCGACAATACCCGAACGATAATCGCTTTACCGATGCCTTTTTGGTCGTTGCTCCGGGTATCACGATTCGGGATCGGTTGCGTGTGCTTTACCCTTCTGACCCTGAAAATTACTATTTGCGTTTGGATATTGTCCCAACGGAGTATCGGGCCGATCTGGGAACGGCTCGTATCGTGATTACCAACTTCCATAACTTCAAATGCAAAGAGAAAGGGGATGCAGGCGCATTGACCAAGAAGATTCTTGGTTCCAAGAAAGCGGGTGCTTTCACCGAATCGCCGGAAGAGATGGTTACGCGAGTTTGCCGAGAGCTTGGCGTGAATCGAGAAATTTTGGTCATCAATGACGAAGCCCACCACTGCTACCGAAGTAACCCAAACCCTCCCGAAAGTGCTATCAAACTCACCACCGAAGATAAGAAAGAGGCCAAAGAACGCGACGAAGAAGCACGCCTTTGGATTAGCGGGTTGGAAGCCGTTAAAGCGAAAATGGGGATCAAAGCCGTTTGCGATTTATCTGCCACTCCGTTTTATCTCAAGGGGTCGGGGTATCCCGAAGGTTCCTTGTTTCCTTGGGTCGTTTCGGACTTCTCGTTGATGGATGCCATTGAAGCGGGCATCGTGAAAATCCCTCGCGTGCCTGTTTCCGACAATGCGATGTCGGGTGAATATCCCAAGTACCGAAACCTTTGGGTTCATATTCGGGAAGGTCTTCCGAAGGGGACACGCAGTTCTCTACCGGAAGCCAAAGTGCCTCTTCTTCCGCAAGAATTGCAAGGGGCGTTAGAAAGCCTCTACGGTCATTACAAAGCCCAATACGAAGAATGGGAAGCCGACGAAGAGGGCCGAGTAAACGGGCGTATGCCTCCTGTCTTTATTGTCGTGTGCAGTAACACTTCGGTTAGCAAATTGGTGTTTGATTACATTGCAGGGTACGAGACCGAACACAAACACCCTGACGATACTCCGAAGGTTTCGCCGGGGAAGCTCTCCCTTTTTAGCAACGTGCAAGATCAGCGTTGGTTGGTGCGACCGAATACGATTTTGGTGGATAGCAAGCAACTGGAATCCGAAGAGGGGATGTCCGACAATTTCCGAGAACTGGCAGGTTGGCAAATTGAAGATTTTAAGCACGAACTCCGCAAGCGATTTCCGGGCCGTGATACTTCCGAGGTTACCGAACAAGACCTGCTGCGAGAGGTTCTAAACACGGTCGGCAAACAGAGTAAACTCGGCGAGCATATCCGATGCGTCGTGTCTGTCTCGATGCTGACCGAAGGTTGGGATGCCAATACCGTTACTCATATTTTGGGTGTGCGTGCCTTTGGCACACAACTTCTATGCGAACAGGTTGTCGGACGGGGATTGCGTCGCAGTAGTTACGCCCTGAACGACAAGGGGCATTTCGATCCTGAATATGCCGATGTGTACGGGGTTCCGTTTGCCTTTGTCCCGTGTGCGGGGTTGCCCGAAGGCCGAAAGACCGCGACTCCTCGACCGGGTACAAAGGTCTTTGCGGTTCCTGAACGATTGGTAAACTCGCATTATCTTGAGGTTCGTTTTCCGCGTGTGGTCGGTTATCGGTTGGATGTCCCACCCGAAAAACTCTCTGCCCAGTTTGGCCCCTCTCACCGTGTGGCCTTGAGTACAAGAGATATTCCCACCCGCACCGAGATGGCCCCGATTATTGGCGAAAAAGCGATCCTTACCTTAGACCATGTGCAGAAAGTTCGTAGTCAAACGATTGTCTTCAAGTTGGCAACGCACTTGCAACAACATCATTTCAAAGATCGGCCTTGGTTGTTTCCTCAACTTCTGGAAATTGTCCGCAAGTGGTTTGGCGATCCCGAAGGGGATTCTCCCAACGTCGATTACGGGGACGAGACCTTTCCGGGGTTGTTACTTTTCGTCCAGAAAGCCAACGAGATTGCCGAAAAGATTGCCAGTGCCATTCACAAAAACTCTGGCGGGTCGGAACTGATGCGAGCCGAGTTTGCTCCCAATAACCGCATAGGAACAACGGTCGGGATTAGCTACGACACTACAAAGACTGTCTGGACGACTGAACCAACAAAATGCCATCTGAACTATGTACCCGAAGATAGCGGTTGGGAAACGGTTGTCATGGAAAAGATCGAACGTATGGACGAAGTGAAAGCCTACATCAAAAATCAATCACTCGATTTTCGGGTTCCGTATACCTTTGAAGGAAGACCCGCAAACTATCTGCCCGATTTGATTCTCAAGATTGACGACGGGCACGGGTTGGACGATCTCTTTCATTTGGTTCTCGAAGTTTCCGGCGAAAAGAAGAAAGAGAAAGAAGCTAAGGTTCAAACCATGCTCAATATGTGGATACCCGCCGTGAACAACAGCAAAGAATTTGATCGTTGGGGTTTTCTCGAAATCGACGGTTCCAGCCTCGACAAAACCATGACCGAGATTCGCAAATACCTGAAAACGAAAGACCTTCCATAGCCCCTAACCCCACAAACTCCGACTGGTGAAAATATGCCTCCCAAAAAGAAGAAAGCCACCCCCTCTGAATCGACTTCGGTTCCAGTGGAATCGTTGACTCATTCCACCGATACACGTACGAATATCCCGACACGCGAAACCGCAGAGTTTGCGACGAGCGAAGCTGCTTCGCCTCGCAAGGTGCTTTATCCTCGTGATTCGTCGCTTGATCCGCAGTTGGTTTGGAAGGGGAAGGACGAGCAGGATGCCAAGCCCTTTGAAGTGCCTGCCCCACCGATCTACGTTCAAGAGAAGATTCACCCGCGTTTTATTATTGACGATCTCAAAGCACGGGTGAATGCCAACAAGCCCAAAGTCGTTGACCTGTTTAGTGATTTCAACGGCTTGGACGATTTCCAAAAGAAGCTCGATTTCTACCAGCACGATCAACACTGGACGAATCGTTTGATTCTGGGCGATTCGTTATTGGTGATGAATAGCCTTGCCGAACGAGAGCGTTTGCGGGGACGGGTGCAATGTATTTATTTCGATCCTCCGTATGGAATCAAATTCGGC
>CAZFDX010000753.1:0-3872 GCA_964518325.1 uncultured Alcaligenaceae bacterium
CGGCCATGATCATTCAAGAATGGAAATCGACAAATAACCCTGCGAAACAGCGGCAGGATAGGAGTGCTTCAATTCGGCCATGCTCATTCAAGCATGGAAAGACATTCTTCTTAAGTGCTTAATTCTAGATAAGATAAATAGGGTTTTTCGAGCGAGTAATCAATTGTCAAAGATCATGCAGAGGACCTATCGGTTGGTCATGCCATAAGATTAAGATTTCAAAGAACTTACATCAATCGAGCGGGTTAGGGGATTTTTACACCACTTGCCCTCTCGATATAGTATATCCGGCATCGGTACTGGATCAAGGACGGTTGCCAATAATGTGACTATTGAAATGAAAAATTGCACCAAAATCGATCGAGTCTCCCGAAAATACCCATTGTTTTGACCCAAATTAGGGGGAGTTATTTTTTAGACGATTTTTGCCTTTCGTTCGGGCATTTGGCTGAGGGGTTTGCCCCAACACTCCACTCGATCTTCAGTGCAATCCGAGTTGGCAGGTCCCAAGTCTACTACCAAAACCCGATCTTCGTTTTGATTCAATTCGGGATAAAGTTTTTCGAGCAAAATGACCTTTTCGGAACGACTTAACTCACAGCGAAACACGGAAAATTGTATTGGGTCACCTACACCCATCAAAATTCGATAGACCCGACGCCATCGTTTTGGATGACTAATATCATAGGAAATGATAAATGAATTCCGCATAATAGAGAATGATAATAAATAATTTTATCTTGTGAGAAAATTAGGATATTTTTCGATTTCTCCTAAAAGGGTTCGAGCCAACAATCGGCACTGAACTTCAAAAATTCTTCGATAAGAAAGCTTATATTTAAATATAGGGTGTGTAATCAAAGTGTCCAACCGTCTTTCATAGGCATGAAGAACTATTTTTTTTCCACTATCGGTGAGGGTACAGGCACCGGCTCTTTGAATAAAATCGGTCTCTCGAATTTCCCCAGTGTTAATTAAGGTCATAGCAACAGAATCGGCAACAATGGGACGAAATTCCTCTGCAATATCTAATGCTAATGCGGGTCTGCCATAACGGGGTCTATGTAAAAACCCAAGCATGGGATCGAACCCGACAGCAAACAAAGTCACCGTAAATTCCTTTGTGAGTAATGAATAAAGATAGGAAAGGAGCGCATTGACAGGATCGCGTGGAGGACGACGATTTCGCTCCTCAAACTTAAATGAATCATGACTGCGCACAAGGGAGGCAAATTTCTCAAAATAAAGTCTGGCAGCAGTCCCTTCAATCCCTAAAAGGGATTCATCTGATTCGGCAGATAATGCCGAATTTGCGAGTGTACTCATTCTTGCAAGAATTTGCTCGGTATTTTCACGAAGGTTTCGTCTCAATTGGGTTCGACAATTCAGAATTTTCCCATAGATAAATTGCCGAGCTAATGGGAGCGACTGAGTTTTATCAAAAGAATGATGATATTGTAAAATCCGCAATTCCACATTCTTATGAGATAGACCATGGGTGATCGACTTAAAATATCCTCCTGTAGAAAAATAACAAATAGGTATATCTTGGCTCACACAGGCCGTGAGGGCCTGTGCCGTGATTTGAGCATAACCAAATATCCCAACCTGAGAAATGTTGTGAAATTTTTCTTCATCGATCTTTTCACCTTGATATTTAATAACCAGCCTCTCACCGGATTTAGAAATAATAGCTCCTTGTTTAATCACATATAAAGGAAGGGCATCATCACGGGCGGGAATCAGCCGCCGAATGTCGGGATCGACTTCCGACTCGGGGGGGTCGTTCGGCGTGAGAATTTTAGGTTGTTTGTCCGAATCATTCAGTAAGTTAACTTCATCGGGAAGACATATCCCAACTAACGAACAACGGGGACATTTGGGACTATCAACCAAAGGCAATGGAATTTTCCCAGAATTTAATACTTGTTTGAACTGATGTACCAGTTCACGAGTTCGTTCGATGAGAAAATCATCGAATAAAATTTCGACCTTTTCTTTCGATTCAATGTAGTAAATAATCCCTCGATCACACTGGTAGCCTGCACTTCGTAAAACCAAGCCTTGGGCACACAATTGCACTCTTTCAGGCTCAAAAGATTTTTCGGAATTTCTCGGAGTTTTTCCTTTTTTATAATCGACTGGAGTGGCGATATTCCCCTCAATTTCGAGAATATCAATAACGGCAATAATCCCTTCTTCGACAGAAGATAACATCACAGATCGGGTATGAATTTTATTACTTTCTTGAGTGGAATTTTCAGACTGTGAAGCCGGATTGGAATCGAGTTGTGAATGATTTTTCTCATTAGAGCTATGGGAAGAATATGAAGAATCATTCTGTGAAGAATCATTTGAGGAGGAATTCGTATTAGAAATTTCATTGGAGACAGGTGGAGAAGAAGGAATATCTTCCGCAGAGGTATCGTTAGGATTATTACTTGGACTTGGAATAGGTCGACGATCTTTTTTATCAACGCGACGATGCCCTAACCGCCCTTGAAGAGTATCGGTATTATGAGCAAATTCTCCTTGAGAAAATTCGAGGTAGCCCAATCGGGGACAATAGGTAAATTCATTCAACATCCGTGCCGGAATAAAATCGGGACAAGTGGCTTGTGTGAGCGAATTGAGTGGGTCCATATGAGTATTCCACCTGATCCGTTGAGAATAAAATTCCTCCCAATCCTTGGTTAGAAAAAAATCATGTTAATCTTGTGCTGCAAATAATCCACACCCTCGATATCGTCCTGCTCCAATCGCCAAAGGACCGCAAATCGATCGAGCAAATTTGATACGAACATGGTAGCGTGGACCGCGAATTTCCTTCGGATGATCGTAACGGTAGGCCAAATCACATCCTGCACGAAAGCCCACAGTGCGCCACTCGAATTCTGCTGTTTGAACAAGCTCTTGCGATATTCCTGCTTGAAGTAACGATTTCTGCAACAATTTTTCCGTTTTCTCTGGATTGCGGTCATCGTATCCCGGCAAGGTGACAGGTATCACAGTGGACCAAATTGCTGCAGATTTAACATACTTTTGAATGACATAATTTTTGGGTTGAGCGAAACTTAATTCGGCCACCTCGACGTTGGATTCGGAAATAAGGGGATGGCCGGAAAGTCGTCGGCGAATCCAGTCAATCCGATCTCGGAAAGGGGCCGTCGTGCAAATCATCACTCGGCGAATATCAGTGACGGTTTCCGGTGAATCGGGACGGTGTTCAATAGAAGGCAAAGGTAAAAACATAAAGCGATTATCAGCCCCCTCCCCTTTCAGAGGTCGCCCTTCCTGATGAGAATCGTGCCCCGGAATGAAACTGCCAATTTCACCATAAGGCCAATTTCGACAAACCTCCGAGATAGCATGGCGAACCAATCCGCTGACAATATGAAATTGTCGTTGGGTGTTAAAAATCCGATAGCCACTCCCATCGGGCTTCAACAAATCAAATGTGACAAACGGCTTGACAACTGTTTGAGTTTGGGGACGATAATTAATGACCTCGAAGCAAGATAAAGGTGTAACGGGTCGAAACTCCTCGGCAGCTAATCGATGCAGAACCCCTTCATGTTTTTTCATAAGGTCTTGTAGAGAGCCAGAAAAACAGACACGCACAGCCGTGTCCTGCTGATCGGACTCGGGCAGCAAAGTATCCCCTTACAATTTTTCAACGGCTGCATCTGAGAGGATTTCGGCATATCCAACGACCATATCAATCCCCCAGTCGAGATGGGTGATCGATTCGGCAGCGGAACGAAGAGTGGGTAAATGCGATTCGACCTCGGAATGATTCGGATCAACGGGAAACAGATAGCGAACCACCTGCCCCGAAAGTCGCTTAGCACGGACATCTTTTTCGGTGCGGT
>CAZFDX010000754.1:0-5395 GCA_964518325.1 uncultured Alcaligenaceae bacterium
GCCTTCCTTATGCGATTTATGCCACTCGACTGGATGAAGGGGAAATCGGTCGAGAGGCCCAAAAAATGCTCGAAGAGGCAGCCGAGTTTGCCTTCCGATTGGCCAGCGCCTCTCAAAAGGGAATCAAACTGGAACGAGAAAAACTCGCAGACGGAACCACTCTTCGGATCATGACCTTCACTGAGGGACCCCGTGGCCTTCGCCCCGCATTCACGACCAAAAATCAATACTTTTTGCTGGGATCGCACCCAGTGGTTCTGACCCAATTCGCTAAACCTAAGAAGATCACTTCAGACGAAATTTTGATTCTTCGTATCTCTGCCCCCGCAGTGATGGAATATCTCAAAGAAAATGGCCCCTTTCTCTCGCTATTGGCCGAGGAAAATAAAAAAGGCAAAGCCGCCGATATTTTGAAGGAAATTCAAACGACGGTGATGGGGTTGGATGATCTCGAACAAATCGAAGTCTCGGTTAAGCCTTCGGGCCAACTCCTTTCAATCAATCTGCGACTCACCACCAAATCCAAGTGAATGCTTGATTCGTTTGAGCAATTACCTCCCTCGACAAATTCTCAAATCAATCCTAAACCTCTCGCATAAGAAGGATGTACAATCGCTACATTCGTTAGGATCATCTCAAATGCTGAAAGATTATGAGAGTGTACTCATTTCTTCTTGCAATCTTCACATAATCTTTGCTTTCTCTTAACAACAGTGCGGGTATCAGTGAGTATAACTCTATGATCGAACTCATTGTTTAGGAGAGAAAATGTTGAAATCGCGTCGATCGGCCTTTACGCTGATTGAATTGTTGGTGGTGATTGCGATCATCGCCATCCTGATCGGGTTGTTATTGCCCGCCGTGCAAAAAGTGCGTGAAGCAGCCAACAAAGCCAGCTGCCAAAACAACCTCAAACAGTTCGGACTGGCCCTGCACAACTTTGAAAGCAACAACGGATTCTTCCCCGCCAGCCGAATCACCGTTGGTACCGACAACAAATTCCGATCTTGGACCCCGATTGCTCTGGCCTACATCGAGCAAGACAACGTTGCCGCTCAGTGGAACGAAAACCTCAAATGGAACGTGGGTTCCAACTTAGTCGTTTCTCAAACCAACTTCAAACTGTTCCGATGCCCCTCGGCTCCTTCTTCTCGCCGTTCGGCTCTGACCCCTCCTTTGGGATTAGGGGACTACGGTTCGGTGAATGCGATCCGCCGTCGATTCTACAACGGTAACGGGATCGGAGCGATCTTCCCCCTTGGCCCAACGGGAGCTGCGGGTGATGAAGTTCCTGGCATTTTGAGCCGTGTGGAAAACATTCCTATTGCTGCCGTTACCGATGGTCTTTCCAACACCATCATGATTGGCGAAGATGCGGGCCGACCTAACCTCGTTCAACAAGGACGAGATACCGGTGCCATTACTGCGGATGGTTGGGGTTGGGCTGATCCGGACTGTGGCTTTAGTATCGACGGTGTGGTTCCCGGCGTTTTGGGCACCAACTGGGCCACCGGTGGTACCTGTATCGTCAACTGCACCAACGATAGCGAATTTTATGCCTTCCACCCCAGCGCAATGAATGCCTGCATGGGTGATGGTAGCGTTCGTACTATTCGCTCGAGCATCTCCGCTCAAAACCTCGCTGCCTTGGTGACCCGTAACGGTAACGACTTGAGCAACGAATAGTCTTTACCCCTCTTTTGATTTGCTCCGTTCCCATCTCTTTCCGAATCCAACCCTAATTATCGCTGGTTCCTGAATCCTCTAACAAGAGGTGGGACGATTGCTGTCAATTGCATCGTATGATGTCTTTACTTTTCCCATCGTAAAAACATTCTCTGCCAAATCGTTGATGATGAGAGATAGGGGAACAACCCGTTTTTATTATCTCTTGATCTGATTGAAGCATTTCGTCGAACTGTGTTCACTAAATCGCTCTTTGAAGAGGGTTCATTTCAATCGTTGAGGAGTGTTAATCAACCTGATCCCTGAAGTGGGTTCATTTCCAGCGAAAATGACTCGATTCTTTGAGTACACTTGGTAGAACGAAAGTATTGAATTCAGATAGTTCGATTTCAAGAAGAATCCCGTTTCAGAAAAAGGATGGAATAACCAATGAACCCGCAGGGCGATATTGCATTGATTGGTTTGGCCGTGATGGGTCAGAACCTCATTCTCAATATGAACGATCACGGTTATAAAGTGGTCGCCTATAACCGCACGGTCAGTAAGGTCGATGAGTTTTTGGCTAAAGAGGCTCGCGGAACTCAGGTGATCGGCGCTCACAGCATCGCGGAGATGTGTCAGAAGTTGAAACGCCCTCGTCGGGTGATGATGCTGGTTAAAGCGGGTCAGGCCGTGGATGATTTTATCGCCCAGATTATACCTCATCTCGAACCCGGTGACATTATCATCGATGGCGGGAATTCGCTTTATCAGGATTCGGCACGTCGGCATAAGGAATTGGAAGCCAAAGGTTTCTTGTTCATCGGCACGGGTGTTTCTGGCGGGGAAGAAGGTGCCCGTCACGGTCCGAGTATCATGCCCGGCGGTTCGCCCGCTGCTTGGCCCTATGTGAAAGAAATTTTCCAAGCCGTCAGTGCCAAGGTGGAAGGTGGCGTTCCCTGTTGCGATTGGGTCGGTGAGGGGGGGGCAGGCCATTATGTCAAAATGGTTCATAATGGCATCGAATATGGCGACATGCAGTTGATTTGTGAAGCCTATCACTTGATGAGTGCTGGTTTGGGAATGAGTGCCCAAGAAATGCACGAGGTTTTCGCAGAGTGGAACCAAGGGGTTCTCGATAGCTATCTCATCGAAATCACTCGGGATATTTTGGCCTATCAAGAAAATGGCAAGCCTTTGATCGACTTTATATTGGATACGGCAGGGCAAAAGGGAACGGGCAAGTGGACGGTGATCGATTCGATGGAGTTGGGTATGCCGATCACACTCATTGCCGAGGCCGTGTATAGTCGTTGTGTTTCAGCCTTAAAAGAGGAACGAGTAGCAGCCTCGAAGATTCTCAAAGGGCCTAGCTCAGGGAAAATCTCGGGGGTTGAGAAAAAAGCCTTTATCAATGCGATTCGCGATGCCCTGTATGCGTCGAAGATCGTCAGCTACGCTCAGGGCTACATGCTCATGAAAGCAGCGGCGGCCGCAAATCAATGGAGTTTGAATTACGGGGGCATCGCCCTGATGTGGCGGGGAGGATGTATCATCCGCAGCCGTTTCTTGGGCAAGATCAAAGAGGCATTCGATGCCAATCCCCAGCTCGGTAATTTGTTGCTCGATCCTTACTTCACGGAGGAGATGAACCGCTGTCAAGAAGGTTGGCGTGAGACCGTGGCCGCTGCCGTCAAAGCGGGTATTCCCGTGCCTGCGTTCTCCACAGCTTTGGCCTTCTACGATTCCTACCGAAGTGAACGCCTGCCTGCCAACTTGTTGCAAGCGCAACGAGATTATTTTGGCGCTCACACCTATGAACGCATCGATCACCCGCGAGGGCAATTCTTCCATACCAATTGGACGGGTCGCGGGGGAGACACCGCCAGCACTTCTTACAACGTCTAGTGACACAGATAAAAGGGGCGTGGAACATCGAATGATGCTTCGAGATCGTGAAACGAGACAATTCCCGATGTTCCACATGGAACAATTTGATCGGACCTGAAATCAGTCAGACTAGGCCAAAAGTTCTGTGAGGATGTTTCCCGAGGGGATTGGTCGAGTGAACCCGTCGCGACCGAGTTTGAAACCTTCCGGAATGCCCATGGAATGGAAGATGGTCGCAGCCAAATCTTGCACGCGAACCGGCTTATCCTTGACGTAGGCACCGATTTTGTCGGTCGCACCGTAAATGGCACCGCCACGAATCCCCCCTCCTGCCAATAGGGCGGACCAACAATTCGGCCAATGCTGACGACCGGGCATTTTATCGGGTTGGTTGATTTTCGGAGTTCGACCAAATTCCCCCATCACCACGACCAAAGTTTTCTCTAACAATCCACGATCTTTCAGGTCTTCGATCAAGGCAGAAAGTCCCTGATCCAAGCAGGGGGTGCACCATTTCAAACCATAGGAACCATCGCCAAAGGCATTCCCCATCCCCATTTCGCTCCCGTGCATATCCCACGAAGAGGCCGGTGGCCCCCCCCCTTTTTGGCCGGGTGCCGGTCCAGTCCAGCCATTCACCGTGACAAAGCTCACACCGGCTTCCACCAAGCGACGGGCTAAAAGGAGGTTCTGGCCCAACGGGTGCATTCCATAGCGATCCCGCACTTTGTCCGGTTCTCGCTTCAGATCAAAAACATCCCGTGCCCCGCTTCCACTCGCCAGTTCCACGGCTCGTTGACGAAGGCTATCCCAATCTTTGAAGGTACCACTCTGTGAAGAGTTGGAGCTATTTCGGAGATCCAATTCTGCCAGAATTTGTTTTCGATCTTGCATGCGATCCGAATCTACGATGGGTTGTAATTCATCGGGCGCTTTGAAATTCGGCATGGCAGCATGATTTGCGGCTGAACCGATGAACAGCGGGGTATATTGCGAGCCTAAAAATCCCCCGCTTCCGATGTTCGGTGCGCAAAAGACAGGGTCACCAACGCAACGGATCAGCCAAACATAGTTGGGTATGTTTTTCTCAGTGGGGCGAACCCGTGCGACCGTCGATCCGAGATAGGGGGAATCTGCAGGGGCATTTGCGGTGCCACTAAGTAAGTGGTGCATGGCATCGAAATGGTTGCTGATATTCCCAACGTGAGTCATGGAGCGGATCAAACTGAATTGATCGCTTAGGGCTGGAAGCCGAGTGTGCAAATCGCTGATAAGCATCCCCGGAACTTTCGTTTTGGCAGGTTTCAACGGCCCTCGAATTTCATCTGGCGCATCGGGTTTCATATCCCAAGTATCAATGTGGCTGGGGCCTCCACAGAGCAACACAAAGATACAGGAACGTTCATTCGAGCCTTTTTTTAGGCCCTTCTCGGGGTTGATGCTAGCCGCCACCGTGCCCGGAACCCCCATGGTTAAGGCACCAATACCGCCTGCAAGGAGTAGTTTTCGTCGCGAGATTTGTGTGGCCGTGAGAGGAGGATGCATGGAGAAACCTCACAGAGTACGAGATTTAGGTAGGTTCTGCTAAATTAACAGGCTCAAGAGAGACCTGTCAAGAAAAATCCCCACACTTTACGGAAATTGATTCTGTTGCTCTGGCGGGGGCAGGCCTAAATTTTCGGGCAGAGTCATGGGATCCTATCGATAGGTCGCTCTATTGGTATTCTGTTGGAATGATGAATCATGCCCAGAAGGAATTAGCCCATTTCGGCCCAATCTTTGGGCAGAAGCCAATAGTGGGTGAGTTGTTCTTCTTTTGAATTGGGTTCGGGTCGATAAT
>CAZFDX010000755.1:0-15065 GCA_964518325.1 uncultured Alcaligenaceae bacterium
AAGGAACGCCTGCCAGTATCGTGATTGGTGCCACCAGTATCGACTTTATTGTTTGATCGTTCCTCATCAATCCGAAGTTTGATCGTTCCTCACCAATCCGAAGTTTGATCGTCTTTCCCCAACCCAAAGGGGGGGCTTTTCCATTTTGTGAATCAGCACGTTCGTGAGTTGAGTCGGCACCTTCGTGAGTTGAGTCGAAAAGTTTGTGAATCAGCACGTTCGTGAGTTGAGTCGGCACCTTCGTGAGTTGATCCGTTTGTTTGATGCTAGCCGATTCATGAACGAATCACTTTCAGGGTATCATGAAACGATCGGATACAATTCCGAGGAGTGGCTAGCCAAATTCATAGCTTACGATACCCTTTTAGATACCTTCCAAAAAACTCTCTCTTTGAGGTATGGTTATGTCTCGCATGTTGTTGACGGCCGTTTTATCGGTTGCGTTTTGTTCTTTAACGGGTCTGAGTAAGGACGAAGCTCCCGCCAAGAAAGATAATGTTCCTCCTCCGGGCTTTACGGCCTTGTTCAACGGGAAGGACCTGACCGGTTGGAAGGGGGCCGTAGATATTGGGACTCGTGCTAAAGTTTCTCCCGAAGAGTTAGAGAAACGTCAAAAAGCGGCCAATGAAAAAGCGTTCAAAATGTGGTTTGTGGAAGATGGAGCCATTCGGTTGGTTCCTGAAAAAGGAGGCGTGAATCTCGCTACCGATAAAGATTACGGTGACTTTGAATTGCTGATCGATTGGAAAATTGAAGCCAAAGGCGACAGCGGGTTATATCTACGGGGCACCCCACAAGTGCAAATTTGGGATTCCGATAACTTGGCCGACAACCTGAAAGAAGATCGTGGATTAGGTTCAGGCGGTTTGTGGAATAACCCCAAGGATAACGAGAAATACAAAAAAGGTCAAAAACCCCTCAAGAAAGCCGATAAACCCGTTGGGGAATGGAATACCTTCCGCATCATCATGAAAGGGGAAAACGTCACCATTTTCTTGAATGATGTGAAAATCATCGATGACGCGGCCTTGGCCCCGTATAAACCCTTTAGTGCCGAACTCCCCAAGACAGGGCCGATCGAACTTCAGTTTCATGGAGATAAATTGTGGTTCAAAAATATCTTCATCAAGGAACTGAAATAAGGATCGAAAGAGTCTCGAAAATAAAACGATCCTAATAAAAATTCCGGATAAAATCGCCCTGCTTTTTCGCAGAATACGCTACGTCCTTCGCCCATTCCTACCCCGAAAATTCTCATGCCAAGCACTCTCAAAATTTCCGCCTTTTGTAGCCTGTGTTTCTTGCTCACGTTAACTTCTGCACAAGATACCCCCCTGATTTGGAAGGGGCACACCGAAACGGTTTATTCGGTGGATTGGTCCAGTGATGGGAAGATTGTGGCCTCCGGAAGTTTTGATAAATCGGTAGCGATTCGCAATGCAAGTACAGGGCAGCTCCTGCGGGAATACTCCGGTCCCAAGGGCCACACGAGCAGCGTGCTGAGCGTGCATTTTTCTAAAGATGGAAACTGGCTCGCCAGCGGGGGGGCCGATTCCATTGCCCGGGTTTGGGATGTGCCCATGGAAAAACCCATGCGCGAATTCAAAGGCGTAGGGGTCGGCTCGGGAATCGCAAGCAATGGGGATGGCAAATTGGCAGCGTTTGCCTTTCAGGATGGCACGGTTTTGCTTTTCAATCCGGTGGATGGCAAAACGACCACTACGCTCAAAAATCCCAGCGGCGGAGTCAATCACGTTACCATGACAGCGAACGGCCAGCTAGTTGCGACCGCAGGGGTAGACAATGTGGTTCGCGTGTGGAACGCCACCGATGGCAAACTCACGGGGGCATGGCATGGCAGCGAATTTCCCATCACGGGGTTGGCTTTGACCGCAGGCGGAAGCCAAGTTCAACTCATCGATGCGGGGGGATGGAATCGCGTTTTCAATTTGCCTGTACCGGCCCCGAAAATTTTTCCCGCTCACAAGGAAGAGATCGTGAGTTTTGCGGTCTCGAACGATGGTCAATTGGGGCTAACCGCTTCGCTTGATAAGACCCTCAAAATTCTCAACATGCAGAATGGCCAACTTGTCAAAGAACTCACTCATACGGCCCCTTTCAGCGCCGCCACTTTTTCAAGCACGGCACCGCTGGTCGTTGCGGGGGCAGCCGACGGGAAACTTTTGCTTTGGAATCCCACCGATGGGAAGTCTTTGGGAATTATTGCTGCCCATGATAAACCCATCCGTTCCGTAGGTCATCAAAACGATAAGGTCCTCTCGACCAGTGAGGATGGCCGATTGCGCTTGTGGGCCACCCCCTTGGTGGGCAAATCGCTGCCGATTCCCGATCCGATTTCACGGGCCACCCTCTCGGCAGATGGGAAACGTCTTGTTTCTGTCCACAAAGATAAAGTGATTCGGATCGTCAATGCCACAACGGGGCAGGTAGAAAAACAATTTGGCCCCACACCGGCCGAGAATCATGCGGTGGATTTCGTGGGCGATTTGGGCACGCTGGTTTCTGGGGGCAGCGACGAGCTTATCCGCTTTTGGAATCTTGCGAATGGCCAATCGTCGGGCCTTTTAGCGGGGCATCGCGGTGCGGTCACTACGGACAAAGGGGCCGCCAATTCGTTGGTCACCGGAGGCGCCGATGGTGTCGTGAAAGTATGGAGTTGGCCTTATACTCCCCCGAAAGTTTTACTTCATCCCGATGTAGTCACCGGTTTCTATCCCCTCGGGAACGGTGACAAAATCGCCACCATTAGCAACGATAAACAAGTTCGTGTTTGGAACCTTGCCAATGCTCAAACCGAAAAAACCTTTGCCAGCCCCGCTGCGGTGACCGCTTTGGCGGCCTCGACGGATGGCAGTTTATTTGCCCTTTGTGGTGCCGATAAAACCTTGCTCGTTCGCAGTAGCGATAAGGAGCTTCAAAAAATCACCTTGCCCGCAGGGAGTTCGACCGTCTCGTTTCATCCCAATCAACAAACTATAGCCGTCGGATTAGCTGATAACACGGTGCGTATCTACAAAGTTGCCGATGGAAAAGAAGAAGCGAAAATCTCCGCTGCCAGTAGTCCCGTGACTTGGTTGAGTTATACCCCCAAGGGGGATTTCCTCGTGACGGCCTCGGCGGATAAAGCCCTGAAAGTTTGGGAGCTAACCGGAAAAGAAAAATCGACCATTCCGCTTCCCGCTGCGGCAACGGCTGTGGCCCTCAGTCGCGATGGCTCGAAGGTGGCCGTTGCGATGGAGAAGGCCATCTCGCTGTTTTCGTTAGCCGATGGCAAAACCTTGGCGAATTTCAACTCGATTCAACCCGTCACCAAATTAGGTTTCAACAACGACGGCACGAATGTGCTGGTTGCCAGTGCGGATAATAAAAGCCGTACCTATGGGATCGATGGTCAACCACAAGAAGCCTTCCTCTCGGAAGGGGCCATCTCGCAGGTGGCCTATCACCCCGATGGCAAACGAGTGATTGTGGCCAGTGCCGATAAAACCGTGAAAATTTTTACGCCCCACTTCCTCGCACAGGCCCAACACACTGGCCCCGTAAATGGGGTTGCTTATTCGATCGATGGTACCAAAATCTATTCCGTTTCCGACGACAAAACTTTGAAAGTGATCGATCCCAAAACGGCTCAAGTTCAAGAATCGATTGCTGCTCACGAAGGGCCAATCACCAAACTCGTTCTCAGTGCCGATGGCAAAAAAGCCCTCACCCTAGGCCAAGATAAATTAGCCAAGGTGTGGGACCTGAACACCAAAAAAGCAATCGCTACTTGTCGGCTCCCTGCCCTTGGGGTTGCTGCGGCCCTCAATGCAACGGGGACCAAAGTGGCGGTTTCCATCGCAGAGGGTCCTTTGAAGAAAGTGCTCATTTTCGATGGTAACACCGGTGAAGAAATTCAAGCGTTGGAAGAACCGGTTGCTCCCATTCGGAGCCTGCATTTTATGGCCGACCAGCGAATGTTGCTTTTAGCCGGCGATGACAAAAACTTGGTTCTGCAAGATACCCCTGCGCTCTTCTCGTTTGTGCCTCATCCCGAAGGACTTTTGGGGGCCTCGTTACTGGCAAATGGCTCGCAAATTCTTACGATCGGGAAAGACAAAACACTCAAGGTCTGGGGGTTAGATGGAAAAGAAATTCGCAGTCTCACTGCACCGGCTCCCCTGACCGCTTTTTCCTTAGCTCGCGATGGTCAAAGTGTGATCGCATTTGCAGGGAAAACCGGTAAAGTGTGGCAAAGTGCCGATGGGAAAGAACTGTTCAGCTTCGAGAGTCCCGTTGATGTTTTAGCGGTCGATCGTTCCAGCGATGGAAGCCGTGTGTACCTCGGGGGGGCCGACAATCTGGTTCGGATTTACCTGCTCAAAGAAAAACAATATGTGCAAGGATTCCCTACGAAAAACCCCGTGAAACATGTGGTCGGCCTACCCAATCAAGCCGGAGTGGGCTTCATCAATGAAGGGGCTGCCACCACCCACAGCATCACTTGGGTTCGCAATACCCCCATCTCGAATAAGAAACTCACCGCAGCAGCTTGGACGAATACCGGCAGCCATTTAATCACCATCGGTGAAGACAAGCTGACCTATGTGGTGAATCTGGGGAATGGAAATATCGAACGCAAACTCGATGAAGCCAAAGGGGACCTGCACGCCGTTGCCGTGGGACGTGGCGGAACGGTCATCGCAACCGGCGGGTCCGAAAAGCAAATTCGCTTATTCACGTTCAATGATGGCGCCTTGGTCGGCACCATCACGACACCCGCACCGATCATCGGTTTGACCTTCTCGCCGAATAATACTTACCTCACGGCCGCTTGTGATAACGGACAAATCGTCAGCTATAACGTGGCCTTCCAAGCGAATCAACCGCTCCCCGTCGAATTTGGCCGAGTGGTGCAATCGCCCATGAATCCAGCGGCCATCCGTGCGATTGCTCATCTTGATACCGATTTTCTGCTCGTCAACGGGGCGGATCGGATCGCACGACAATGGAAAGTCGCAGGGGAAGCCCCGTATCGGAATTTTCAACATCCCCAGTTGGTCGATTGCGTTCAGTTCGAGCCGACGCTTGGAAAAATACTGGCGACCGGCTGTCACGATGGGAATATCCGAACCTTTGATGTGGAAAAAAATACTCCCTTGAAAACGATCGCGGCGCACACACAACCAAGCCCATCGAGTATTTATTGCGTGGTCTGGTCGAATGATGGCAAACAGATTGTCTCGGCCTCGCAGGATAAAAGCCTGAAATTATGGGATGCCACCGCAGGGACCCTCGTAAAAGAATTCAAAGCCTACGATGAAAAAATGTTCCCGAAAGGGCATCAGGCCGCCGTTTACTGCGCCACCTTCTCGCCCGATGGAAAATTCCTCGCCTCGGGATCGTTAGATAAAACGATTAAGCTCTGGAGCGTGGCCGAGGGTTCAGTGGTCCGTGAGTTTGTGAACCCCGAAATCAAAGGGGAACCGAGTCAATCTCACCCGTCGGCCATTCATAGCCTGAAAATCACGCCCGATAATCGTTACCTGATTAGTTGCGGACCCGCTCCGAAAAATAAAGGGTACGTTGCCGTTTGGAATTTGGCCGATGGCAAGCTCGTCAAAAAATGGGAATTAGACAACGGCCCCGCGATGTCTGTATCCATAAATAAAGAAGGTACCAAAATTCTGGTTGGGTGCGGTCCACGAAATCGCCTCAAGCCCGATTCGGAAATGGTCGTGTTACCGGTTCCTAAGTAAGGTCGGATTGTTCCTGTGTGGATTCGATCGATTGTTCCTGTGTAGATTCGATCGGTTCTTAAGTAAGCTCAATCGCTTGTGTGAGGATTAAGTATGCGTGGTTTATTTGCCGTTTTGCTTGTGCTCGGGTTGGTGGCACCCACTTGGGCACAATCCCCCTCAGAAAAACTGGTGAAAATCATCACCGAAGTGGGGCCAGAAGGGAAGGGGAACGATACCGCAGCCACGGCTTGGAAAGAGTTGGTGAACCAAGGGACCACCGCACTCCCCGCTATCTTCAATGCGATCGATGGGGCCAACCCGAATGCCGCCAACTGGTTGCGCTTGGCTGTTGGCGCCATTGCTGAAAAAGAAAAAAGCGCAGGGAAAAAACTACCTGCTGCCGATTTAGAAACCTACGTCAAAAACGGGAAAAACGGTCCCGTGGCCCGGCGCTTGGCTTATGAACTGCTGGTGGAAATGGACCCTCAAGCCCCCAAGCGATTACTCCCTTCTATGTTGGATGATCCGAGTATCGAACTGCGTCGCGATGCCATTCAAATGCAGTTAGAGCCATTGCTGAAAAATCTCGAATCGGCTCCGTTGGAAAACATTCAAGCGTTGGTAAAACTTTTCCCTTACACCCGCGACCAAGACCAAGTCGAAGCCTGTGCCAAGGCCCCCTTGAATTTGCTGGGGAAAATTTACGCCATCAAGTGGTTGATGAAAAACGCCTATACCCCCGAACTGGCCTCGTTAGAAAAACCCTTGTTAGATGCCAGTAAAAAAATGTCGATCCCCGAACATTTTAATGTGGTCACGAAGTGGATGCTTCTGGGGCCATTCGATGCTTCGGATACAAAAGGTTTCAACACGGTGTTTCCGCCGGAAAAAACGGTAGACCTGACTGCAGAATACGATGCCAAAGATGGTAAGAAAATCAAATGGATTCCTTACACCTCGACAGGGGATTACGGGGTTCTTGATTTTAACAAAGCCCTTGGCAAACACAAGCTCGCCAGTGCTTTTGCCTATACCGAATTCACAAGCGATAAAGAACAACCCATTGAAATTCGTTTAGGAACCTGTGTTGCCTCGAAGGTGTATCTCAATGGGCAATTGGTCTTTGCTCGCGAAGAATATCATCACGGGCAACGACACGATCAATACATCGCCAAAGGGACCCTCAAACCCGGCAAAAATACCCTTCTAGTGAAAGTGGTTCAAAATAATCAAACCGAACCTTGGGCGCAGGATTGGACTTTACAACTCCGGATTTGCGATAGTATTGGTACCACTGTCCCCGTGAAATTAACCCTCCCGTAAGAAAGGATCGGGGTTCAAAATTTTCGCAAAGGTGCCTTCGAGTCATTTCGAGTTCCATTGATGAGTTCTACTCCCCCCCCCCATTCGGATACTGCCATGGGGACCACTTTAGAGCCTCCCTCGTCGGAACCCATCGGGCTGATCGCAGGGTGGGGCCGGTTCCCCGTTATCATTGCAGAAAAAGCGAAAGCTCGGGGCATCCCCATCGTCTGCGTGGGTATCCGAGGGATGGCCGACGATAAAGCATTGCGCCCCCTAGTGACTCACTTTGCGTGGATGCGTGCCGCCGCCCTGAATCGCCCCGTAAAAATCTTCCGCAAATACGGGGTCCGCCGTTGGACGATGGCAGGGAAATTTTATAAGCATCGACTTTTATCCCCCTTTCGCTGGATCACACTCCTTCCCGATTGGCGAACCTTACGTTTTTGGTATCGCCGCGTTCGGGCCAACAATAGTGATGATTCGTTGTTGTTGGCCGTCATCGCAGAATCGGAAAGTGTGGGCTTAGAATGTATCTCGGCGCTGGATATTACACCGGAGTTGCTCGTGCGTGAAGGATTGTTAACGAAACTGGCCCCCACCCCCGCTCAAGAAGCCGACATCGCTTACGGGTGGTTCCTTGCCAAAGAGATGGGACGCTTGGATGTGGGGCAAAGTGTCACGGTAAAAGATCGGGCCGTCTTGGCGGTGGAAGCCATCGAAGGGACCGATCGAGCCATCCGACGCACTGCCGAATACTGCAAGGGGGGGGGCTTCACCGTCGTGAAACTCGCCAAACCTCAGCAGGATCGTCGCTTTGATGTCCCAACCATTGGCCCACAAACGATTCAGACCATGAAAGAGGTCGGGGCCAAAGTCCTTGCCATTGAAGCGGGCCAAACCATCATCATCGATGAACAAGCAACGATCGACTTAGCCAATCGCTATGGCATCGTGATTGTTTCCCGAACCGATGCCCAAATGAAACAGGCCATTGCTCAACATGCTCGCCCCGTCTCAGGCGAACAATCATGACCTCTTCGCATCAGCAGATCAACAATCTGGATTTCTTCGACTGAGAGGAACAATCTGGACCTCTTCGCATCAGCAGATCAACAATCTGGAACGCTACGATACATACCTTTCCTGACATCGCCCTAGGCACGCGAAGGATCACTCGTTCCCTTCCTCTTCGTCGGTATGTTCTCTGCCGGCAATTAAAAGTCCTTGTAAGGTTAAGTTACTCACCGTTTTGGTGGCAAACTGCCGACGGGTTTCCAATAGTTGGCTCAAGCGAGGAGTCGCATCGCCTCCGGTAAGAAAAACATACGGGGCCTGCGCACATTGAGCCGCTAAACCTCGCACGACCGCATCGATTCCTCCGCTGACCGCATGGAGCATCCCCAGCCCCATGGCGGTTCGAGTATTGCGACCCGGTAATTCGCCAAAATCTCCCTCGGTCGGATCGATCCAAGGTAATTTTGCAGTGTGCTGATGCAACGATTCTGCCATCAGCCGCAGACCGGGAAAGATCACTCCACCGGAAAAGCGTCCGACCGCATCCACCAAATCGACCGTCACTGCCGTGCCAATATCCACAATCACAGCGGGCGTCCCTAACGGGACCAAAGAGCGGGCCGCCAACGCATTGAAGAGCCGATCCAACCCCACCGTTTCCGGAACATCTGTTTGATTCAGGATCGGGATTTGCCGATGGGAATGAATCACAACCGCACGCGAACCCGAAGCGAGTACCTTAGCCAACAGATGCTCGACCGCAGGGGGATTAGAACCCGATACGACCCAATGCCGAGGTTCTTGAGTCCATTCCTTGAGCGAACTTTGCCAAAATTGCTCATCATCCACCCCATAGGCCCGAACCAATGTCGAGAGTTTGTTATCTTGGCATGCACAAATTTTCACCCGACTGTTACCTACCTCAGCAACAACATCAATCATGAGGAGGCATCCTGTTCAGGGCTAACAAAAGTAAACGGGGCAGCAGGTAAGGGAGACAAATCTTTCGGAAGTTCATCCAAGCGTTGAATCACTTGGCTCATCAACGCTTGTAACCCTTCACCGGTGACCGCAGAAACATTGATGACCGGTTGTTGAATCTCTTGCGAAAGACGTTGCGCAATTTCTTTGGCACCGGTCAATTCCGATTTACTGAGGGCGACTAGCTCGGGCTTTTGGGCAAGTTCTGGGCTGTACAAGTGCAATTCGTTGCGAATCGTTTTGTAATTTTCAACAGGATCGCTTTCATCGGCAGGGAACGGTTCGACTAAATGAATCAGAACACGAGTCCGCTCCACATGCCGAAGAAACTCGTGCCCTAAGCCGATATTCATATGGGCACCTTCCACCAATCCGGGTAAATCGGCCAAGACAAACGAGCGATCCCCCCCCACCATGACCATTCCCAAATTCGGGTATTTCGTAGTGAAAGGGTAGTCAGCAATTTCAGGGCGAGCGCGGGAAAGTCGGCTGAGCATGGTCGATTTCCCTGCATTGGGTAGACCGATCAAGCCGACATCGGCAATCAATTTCAATTCCAAGGAAAGCCAGCGTTCCTCCCCCTCGCCTCCAGGCTCACACTCACGCGGCGCTCGATTGGTTGCGGTGGCAAAATGCTTATTTCCCCGACCTCCCCGACCTCCTTTGGCTACAATCACCTGATCCCCTGGAATAGCGAGGTCTTTGATGATGTTGCCACGATCCCGATCACGGATGAGGGTGCCAGGGGGAACCAAAATCGTGAGGTCTTTGCCATTTCGACCATGACACAACGACGAGCCACCCCGTTCCCCTTTCTCGGCCTTCCAGAATTTCTGGTGAGCGAGCGGGGCCAGATTATCGGCATTGGGATCGGCAATGATGATGATGGACCCCCCATTGCCCCCATCGCCTCCGTCGGGGCCTCCTTTGGGAACATATTTTTCTCGGCGAAACGAGGACATACCGGCTCCACCGTCGCCCCCTTTCACGAAAATTTCGACTCGATCCACAAACACAATTATCACCTTTGGAACTCAATCGATGACGTCCTTTTCGCAATCGAAAAAGGGATTCACTCGATTTCGTTCACAACAATCATTCCTGAAAAATTTCACAATAAGTTATTATAACAACCTCTCCCAAATCGTGCCGTTTTTTCTGAATGAAACGAATACCGACCATCGTTCACCCTAGCAAAACGGAATGGAGAATGGAAAATGGAAAATGGAGAATGGAGAATCGTAAATCGTAAAGAAAAAAGATAATCGAAAGGAAAAACGAGGAAGTTCAACCATAACCGAAAGGGGCCTTACGAATCCATCCTGCTTGCAACAGTTGGGGCCATCCAACCGATTCTTCTTTGATTTCCGAATCGCTGAGTCACTGAGTCGGGGGATTTTTCCAATCACACAACTACCGTTCCGATTTTGCGATATTCGATATAATGAATTCTGCCCCCTAGGCGGATGATTTTTTCGATATGCAACTCCCTCCGACAACCGTACCTGCTGAAAAGGCTGGCGTTACCCTTGCGAAATTCCTTCGAGAGGCTCTTCCGAATCAATCTTGGTCTCAAATTCAAACGATGATTCAGAATCGTCGGGTACTCATCAATAATGGTTTATGTCTCGATCATGCTCGACGGGTCAAAGAAGGTGAAGTTATCACCCTTTTGAAAGAGCCGATCAAAATCAAAAAAGAGGAAACCACCGCAGGACTGGTGATCCGATACCTTGATGAGCATATCGTGGTGGTGGAAAAAGTTTCGGGGTTAAATACGGTACGGCATCCGGCGGAACTCGAGTGGAAAGAAAAACGCAAGGCCCTTTCTCCCACCTTGGAAGACCTCACTCAAGAGGCGATTGCTTTACGAATGAATCTCCGTAAGTATGAACTCCCTCGCCTGCGGATTGTTCATCGGATTGATAAGGATACTAGCGGCCTTGTTGTTTTCGCTCGCTCGGCACAGGCCGAGAGACATTTGGGAAGCCAATTCAAACAGCACACGGTCACGCGACGATATTTGGCGATTGTCACCGGACATTTCCGTTCCCGAAGTATCGAATCGTGGTTGGTTCGGGATCGAGGGGATGGTCGGCGGGGGAGCGGTCTCGCTCAGGTGGGCAAAAGGGCAGTGACCCATATTGAGGTTCTCGAAACTTTACCCCAACACACCTTGTTGAGTTGTCAACTGGAAACGGGACGCACCCATCAGATTCGGATTCATCTCTCGGAAGCGGGGCACCCCATCTGTGGAGAAACCGTTTATATCAAATCGGCGGATGGGAAAGCATTGCCAACCGATCCGACGGCTCCCCGCTTGTGTTTACATGCAGCCGAACTGGGATTGCTTCACCCCACAAGGAACGAATTCATGGCTTGGGAGATGCCCTTGCCTGAAGACCTCAAACGTTTTTTAGATCGGATTCGTAAAAGAAATTGAATTATTTTTCCAACTCGAATTGATCGAATAAATGACTATTTTGATCGAAGGCTTTGAATTCCAATTTATTTCGATGGATATTCACATAACAACAATGAAAATCGACCCGAAGTTGCGCTTTGAACCACGTCGGTAGCGGATCAAAATCTTCGAGTGATCCCCCCCCCCCTCCGGATGTGATATAAATCACACCATTTTTGCGATCCACTTTATCCCCCGTGAGGGGCCATGTTCGCTCGTACAGGTGAATATGACCATTAAACACAATATCCACCTTATATTTTTCATACAAAGAGGTTAAAGATCGGGCATTCAAATCGCCCTGCCGTCGAATCCCCTTTTTGGTATCCCCATAGTCATTATCATCCGATGACCAACAAGGATGATGGTGATAGGCAAATTTCCAAGTTGCGGTCGATTGAGATAAACTTTTATCCAACCATTTATATTGTTCCGAATCGGGCTTCACACTTTTATTGGTATCGACCACGAAAAATTCTGCATTCCCGTAACGATAGCTATAGTAATACTCTGGTGCGGGTAAGCTAAAATACTTGTAATAATGGGCATGATTCTTTTCGTGATTTCCAATCGTCGGGAAAACGGCACTGCGAGAAAATAAATCGCGACAAGGTCCAAAGAGTTCTTGGACCCATTCTCGTTTATCGGGTCCGTTATCCACCACGTCGCCACAGTGAATGACAAAGTTGGGTCGCCGATCGTACATCAGTTTGGCAATTTTGGCGGTCACCTTGGGGTTCCGCTGAGTATCCCCAATCACGGTGAACGAAAAGGCCGAATCGGGTTTCACTGCCGTCATGAATTGATACCAATCGGAAGTGAGAACCTGCCCTGCCTTGGTGGTGGTGCTGACCCGATACACATACCTTGTTTCGGGAGTTAAACCCGCGAGGGGGATTTCGTGGATGAGACCTTCTTCGGCTTTTTCCACCTTCTTGGTATCGGTCGTGGTGAGACCATATTCCACCACGGCATTCCCTGCCAAGGCCGATTCCCACATAATGGTAATGCTCTCGGCTGTGGGATATTGCAAGTAGGGATAGATTACAAAGGTGTTCGGTCGGGGTGCTTCCGGCAACTCGGTCAGTTGGCTTTGCTTTTTGAAGAGATTGGCAATTTCTTCGGCTGATAAAGCGCGGTGATACAGCGAGACTTCTCGGAGGGCTCCGCGTAGGGGATAATCCTCGTCATCATCTTTGTAGCGACCCACTTCAAAGCTGCAAACCGGTGGATAGGCAATCGGACCATTTTGCGCCAAGGAATTGGCATCTTCTTGACCGTTCACGAACAAACGCATTTGCTTGCCATCAAAGGTACCGACAACGAAAGCCCAACGCCCCCGCGGGAAGGGGGTTTTCCCTTTCAGGTAGGTCATTTTCGGTTGGCCGACTGCGACCTCGGTCGCGAGGGCAAAATTAAAATGGGTTTCAGAATATCCGAGTAACCAACCTCTTTCATAATCCCCGTTATCTTGCAGTGCGCCAACGATTCCCCCATATTTGGTTCCCTCATCAATGCGCACCCACGCACTGACGGTAAATTCTTTTTTGGGCAAAAGGGGATCATGCGGTTCCATCCGCTCTTTCACAAAAGTGCGAAAATCATCATCGACATATTCCATCGCTTCGGGGTTACTTAACCAGCGGGGATTCCCGCGAAAGGTCAAAGCGTCTTTTCCAACGCTGGCAGGAAGCGATTTCCCTTTGAATTTCGCTTTCTCGAATGTCCAACGCACAATCGGTACATCGGCTTCATCGGCATCGGTTCCCGGAAGCCACAGTGCCATCCCAAGGATAACCAAGACGAACCCGCCGAGCAGAACAGGTCGAAGTTTTTTGGACATTCTCAATTCTCCACTCCAGAACCCTATTTCGATTTTTTCAGGGTAATCAGGAAGACCTTATTTTCTTTGGTCGATTTGAACTCTTTGGGGCGAGCCGTGTCGAAATCATCCGCAAAAGCAAGGGTAATTTCATCCCCTTTGACTTCGATAATCCCCAAAAGCGGTTTGCCTTCGTCGCTGCCGGCACTGGGGGTAAGGTCCAACGCAACGGGTTTTTGGGAAGGATCAACAATCAAGATGCCTTCTTTTTTGACCTCTTTGCCCCCTTCTTTGCCGAAGTTGATGACCACTTTATTTCCGGTCAACGTAATGCTCATGGCCTCGGTCTTTTCTTTCTCGCCTTCTTCTCCCGCCCGTTTGATCGAGAGGACTTTATAAGTGCCTGCCAATTCTTTCAGAAATTTTTCCGAGGCTTCATCGGCACAGGCCACACCGAAGCACAAGACCAAAATCGCCAAACCATTCCACAGACGTACCATAACAAACCTCCTTGAAAATGATAGCGATAGGTTATGAAAAATCGTGAAGGATGTTAGTAGATTTGATGGAGTTCTGGTATAGGCTTGGTTTTGTAAAATGTTCTTCTGTGGCTTATGTGATGTCACCGCTTGGAATATCCGACTTGCCATGTTCCGCATGTTTATTTCGCTCCGTGAATCGTCTCGGGAAAATCGCCTACCGCGAGCCGTCCTGTCGGGCTATCGGGGAGGTTGGGCTTTTGTTTTCGCTCCATTTTGGTTAGCATCCCTAAAATAGCTGTTTCGCAAACCCGATGGATGTTTTCTGACAATGACCACCCGGAATGTACCGCCTGTTTGTGAGCCGACGAATCCCCTGATTGTCCAGCCCGATCGATCGATTCTGTTGGAGACGTTCCAAGCGAAATACGCCGAAGCTCGGGATGCCATTGCCCCCTTTGCCGAGCTAGAAAAAAGTCCCGAACACATTCATACCTATCGTCTCACGAACCTATCGTTGTGGAATGCAGCTGCGGCCGGTATCACCGCTGCCCACATGATCGAAACGCTGCAGAAGTACACCAAATTTCCTCTGCCGGCGAATCTTGCGATCGATTTGGAAGAAACGGTTTCCCGTTATGGTCGAGTGAAACTGGAACGGGTTTCGCCCGAGCAATTACGAATTCGCTGCGAAGACCCGATTTTGCTCGAAGAATTACGGCGACAACCCAAGGTCAAGCCCTATCTGGGTGAAAAACTCGATGCTTTTGGTTTCGCGGTCGATCCGGCTCATCGGGGAGTCTTGAAGCAAGCGCTGATTCAAGTGGGGTATCCCGCCGAAGACCTTGCGGGATATATCGAAGGGGCACCGCTGCCCATTGCCCTGCGGGAACAATGTCTTTCAGGGAAGCCGTTTGTCGTTCGCGATTATCAAAAAGAAGCGGCCGAGGTGTTTTATGCCAGCGGCGGGGTGAAAGGTGGTAGTGGTGTGGTCGTGCTTCCTTGTGGCGCAGGGAAAACGATTGTGGGAATCACCGCGATGAGCCTTGTTCAGAAATCGACGTTGGTTCTGACGACGGGCATCACCGCCGTGAAACAATGGAAGCGCGAAATTCTCGACAAGACGGACCTCACCGAAGATCAGGTGGCCGAATACACCGGTGAAACAAAACAGATTGGCCCCGTGACCATTGCGACCTATCAAATCGTCACTTACCGACCCGATAAAGAAGAGGATTACCCGCACTTCAAATTGTTCG